>NZ_JABERS010000006.1:0-150166 GCF_013168745.1 Aeromonas sp. TW 6
TGTTTTCCGTCACCGAGCTCGGCGGCCAACACGCTGGCAGTGATCGGGCCGACACCAGGGATTGTCATCAGACGCTGACCAAGATCGTCATCGCCAAGCTGGCTGGCCAGTTCCTTGTCGATCTCGGCAATTTGCTGCTCCAGATACTTGAAATGGGCATGCAGCCTCTCCAACATGGTAATCAGTCGCGCTGGTAACTCGTGTTCAGCCATCACAGAAGGCAGGCGCTTGATGGCGGCATGACCGACGGGCAGACTGATGCCAAATTCGAGTAAAAAGCCGTGTATCTGGTTCGATGCCTTAACCCGATCGCGCACAAACGATTCGCGCACACGATGCAGTGCTCCCAACGTTTGCTGGCTTTCGGTCTTGGGCGTTACAAACCGCATGGAGGGACGGCAGGCGGCCTCGCAAATAGCTTCAGCATCGATGAAGTCGTTCTTGTTGCTCTTGACGAATGGGCGCACGAATTGAGGCGAAATGAGCTTACTCTCATGCCCAAATTCAGCCAGCCGACGAGCCATGTAATGGGCTCCGGCACATGCCTCCATGACGATGGTGCATACAGGAAAAGTTGCGAGGGATTCGATGAGCTTTGTCCGGTTGAACTTCTTGCGAAGAAGAGCCTTGCCGAACCGGTCTTGACAGTGAATGTGAAAAGAGTGTTTACCGAGATCAATACCAATAAGCGCAACGTTTTCCATGATGGCCTCTCCTGAAAGAAAAACACCCTGTCAGCGTACCGCTCACAGGGTGGGGGTGACCATCTCATTAGACCCGCACGAGCGCGGGTCATATCAGCATATCAGGCATCCGGCTGGCCGAGCATGGCCTTGAGGTGCTCTTCCAGGCTGGGTTCGGGGGCCTTGAGGGTTGAGAGGAACAACTGCTCTATGCCTACCCTGTCCTGGCTCTTCACGATGAACACCAGCCGGGACTGGGCCTTGCCTTCGGGCCACTCCCCCAGCGCCTGCAACGGATAGAGCTGGCCGTGCACGCCGTGGATCACCACTGGCTGGCTCTCCCCTTCCAGTTGCAATATCCCCTTGAGACGCAGCAGGGCATCGCCGTATTGCGCCTGCACCGCATCGATGGCGGCCAGCAGGCGGGAGGGCTTGAGCGGCTCGCCGATGCGCAGGGAGAAACTTTCGATATTGCCGTGCTCGAAGCGGGTGGGCGCGGCCGTCCCCACCTTGGCGGCAAACGGCGTCATCTTCGGCTGCATGGGCGAAGCCAGCCCCTGTTTCGGGGATTCGGTACGCAGCCAGGCCAGCAACTGGCGCACGTCGCGCCCCGCTGCCTCGTTGTAGGCGCCGAGTTTCTCCAGCACCGCAGGTGAGAGCACCCCATTGCTGACCCGCTGGATGGGGGCTGCCGGATTGAGGGCCGCCAGTTGGGCTTCCACCCGCGCAAGGGTCTCTTCATCCACCAGATCGCCCTTGCTCACCACCAGCAGATCCGCCAGCGCCACCTGTTTGACCGCCTCATATTGAGCCGCAAGCTGCTGCTCGATATGACCGGCATCCACCACGGTGACGGTGCCGTCGAAGCGGTAGCGCTGGGCGATAAAGCCCTCTTCCCTCAACGTGAACAGCACGGGGGCCGGATCGGCCAGACCAGTGGTTTCGATGATCAGCCGTTTGAAGGGTTTGATTTTGCGCTGGATGGCCTTCATGAAAAGCCCCTGCAGCGCCTCCACCAGGGAGCCCTGCACCGAGCAGCAGATGCAGCCGGAATCGAGCAGCACCACCTGCTCGTCCACCTGCTGTACCAGATGGTGATCCAGCCCCACGGAGCCGAACTCGTTGATGAGCACGGCGCACTCCCCGAGCTCGGGCTGCTTGACCCAGTGGTTGAGCAAGGTGGTCTTGCCGCTGCCGAGAAAACCGGTCAGCAGGGTCACGGGGATGCGGGTGTCTTGCATGTCTGTCATCGGGTTGCCCCCCCTCTGATCGGCAGGAGGATGAGTAAGCGAGTGTCTTGCATATCGGTCATGTCAGATCCTTACCGGTTGGCGAACAGGTCGCCGAGCCAGCGGTTTTCGAAACGGCCATGGGGGTCAAGCTCCCGCTTCAGGGCCAGGAAGTCGTGCCAGCGCGGCAACAAGGCAGGGAAGTCGTAGAGGTCCATCGCCAGGTGCTTGCCGAAATGGGGAATGCCGCCGAGGGGCACCAGCAGTTGCTGCAACTCGCGCATCTGCTCCATGGAGCCCCCGACAAAGGTCCCGTCCGCCGCCAGATAGACCAGAAAACCTATCCAGCACACCGACTTGTCATGGGCGGCACTGAGCCAGGCCACGGAGGGACCGGTGCAGCGCAGGATGAAGGGGTAGTGCAGCACGCCGGGGTTCGCCTCCTGCCATGCCTGCAGGATTTCAAGGGCCTCCCCCATGCGTTCGAGGGGCACGGCCACCTCGCAGTTGATCTGGGGCGCCGGGATCCCCTTGCAGAGAATCTGGTAGACGTTGCCCACCAGATCCGAGGCGTCCTTGAAGCGGCGTACCGTCTCGAAGTGCTCGCCTGCCCTGGCCTCGTCCTTGGTGTCTCTGGCCATCTTCTGCAGGGTCGCGTCTATGGTGGCATTGAGCGCCAGGTTCATGCGCTCGTCCATGTCTCCCTCCAGCACCAGCGGCTCGCTGCCCCCGGCCCGGTAGCGGGCCACCTCGTCATCGGAGGCGGGATCCACCAGCCAGATGTGGCTCTCGCCGGTCCAGGCGAACCACCAGCTCTTCACGAAGGCGTGCTCCCGGTTGAGGCGCTCGTTGTGTTCCAGCAGGAAGGGGTAGTCGGTGGTGAACTTGGTGCAGCGCATGATGCGGTTGGGCACTGTGTTGAGGGTCACATCCAGCAGGATGCCGAGCATCCCCATGCCCATCACGAAGGCGCCGAAGCGCGGATCGGTGCGATCCACACGGATGATGTCGCCGCTCGCCAGCATCACGGTCAGGGCAGCCACCGCATCGCACAGGGCAGACTGGTGCAGTCCCTGCCCATGGGTGCCGGTGCTGAGCGCACCGCCCAGGGTCTGGATGCCGATGACGCCGGGGGACGCCGGCAGCATGCGATCCATGGCGATGAGGTCGGCATAGATGGTATCAAGCGGCGTCCCCGCCAGGTAGGTCACCGTATCGGCAGTCTTGTCCAGCTGGCCGCGCAGGTGGTGCAGGTCCACCAGCAGCGCCTGGCTGCCTTCGGCGTAGACGCTGTGGATGGGTTCGAAAGAGAGGCCGGAGCCGATGAGCCGCAGCTTGCGCTCGGGGTATTCCCGCAGCAGTTGCTGCAGCTCGTCACGGGTCGTCGGGCGCCACACCTGATCAAGGGCGCCGAGGGGGTTGGTTCTGGACCAGTTGAACAGCACCTCCCGATTGCCAATCGCCTTGATGCTGTGAAATGCCTGGAACCTGACCGTCATACCGCGCCTCATCTGACTTCAAAATGAGCGCCAATTCTACCGAAAAGTGGCTGCCAAGGCATGAAAAACAAGACCCTACAGTCGGGGGTGGATAGGGGGAGCGCCCCTCCCCGCCTCAGCGCGTCTGCTGGGTCAATGCCAGCAACATGCCGAATCCCACCAGCAGGCCCCCGAACACCCGATCGATCCAGTGGCGTACCGCCAGCAGTCGGTCCCGCACCGCAGGGGTGGAGAAGAAGAGCGCCACCGCACCAAACCAGAGGGCGTGCGCCAGCGCGATGAAGGCGCCATAGCCGATCTGGACCGCCAGCGGCGTCTGCGGCTGCACCACCTGCATGAAGAGGCTGACGATGAAGATGGTGGTCTTGGGATTGAGCACATTGGTCAGAAATCCGGTGCGCAGCGCACCCAGACTGGAGAGGGCAGGCTGACAGATGCTCTCTTCATCGGCAGCCGGTTTGGCCCGCAGCATCTTGATGCCGAGAAAGATGAGATAGGCGGCCCCTGCCAGCTTGATGAGGTTGAACAGCCAGAGGGATTGCTGGATCAGCAGGCCCACCCCCAGCAGGGTGTAGGTCACGTGCACGCAGACCCCGGCCGCGATGCCGATCGCCGTCAGCACGCCGGTGCGGCGCGAGAGCAGCAGGCTGTTACGCGACACCATGGCAAAGTCGGGCCCGGGGCTGATGACGGCAAAGAGGGTAATGGCGACAACGGCTAACAGTTCGGTCATGAAAAGAGTCCTGATTAGAGGGGATATCGGCTATTTTATTTGCCAATAACACCAATAACGAACGATGATTTCTGACATGAATGGTGAAAAAAACTCACAAAAAGCCCTCTCGCTGCCCTCCCTCACCGCCCTGCGCTGTTTCGAGGTGGCTGCCCGCACCGAGCATTTCGGCCGCGCCGCCGATGAACTGCATCTCACCCATGGCGCCATCAGCCGGGCGGTGCGCCTGCTCGAGGAGGATCTGGGGGTCATGCTGTTCGAGCGGCGCCAGCGCCGGGTCTTTCTGACCGACGCGGGTGAACGGTTCTATCAGGCGGTCAGAGAGGGGCTGGGCAGCATCCGCCAGACGGCGCAGGCCCTGCGCCAGCAGAGCCGCCCCCAATCGCTGGTGCTCTCCTGCGAACCCACCCTGCTGATGCGCTGGCTGATCCCGCGCTGGCCCGCCTTCCAGGCTCTGCACCCGGAGCTGGACGTACACCTGATGGCGGGCGGCGGCGCCCTCAGCTTTGGCAGCGGCATCGATCTCGCCATCCGGCGCAACGACTTTCACTGGCCTGCCGAGCTCTACAACCAGTTGCTGTTCGAAGAGCGGACCGGCCCTGTCTGCCCGCCGGGCAAGGTGGCGCACTTCTTTGAATCCAGGGGGGATGTGCAGGCCCTCAGGCCAACGGCACCCCGTCTGCACACCAAGACCCGTCCGGGCGCCTGGCTGGAGTGGCAGCAGCACGCAGGTATGTCCGCCGACGAGGAGGTGCCGGGTCAGACCTTCGAGCACTTCTATTTCAGCCTGCAGGCGGCAGTCGCCGGGCTGGGAGTCGCCATCGGCCCTTACCGCCAGGTGTGCGACGATATCGAGGCCGGTCTGCTGGTGGCACCGCTCGGCTTCGTCCCCGACGGCACCGGCTATCACCTGCTCGCCCCCGCCCCTCCCGAACCCGGCAGCCCCCACGACATCCTGGTGAACTGGCTGCACAGCCTGGTGGGCGCGGCCTAGCCCTGGGCGGTGCGCCCGGCAGCGACCTGTATCTCTCCCGCCGTCAGCTCCCGGCAGAACTGGCGTATCGGCATGGGGCGGGCAAACAGGTATCCCTGCAGATACTGGACCCCCTTGCCTCTCAGATAGGCGGCCTGCTGCTCCGTCTCCACCCCTTCGGCCACCAGGGACAACCCCAGCCGTCCCCCAAGGTCGATGACGTTGTCCACGATGTGCTCGGAGAGGGACTCCGTCCCGATACGGCCGATGAAGGAGCGGTCGATCTTGAGATAGTCCACGTGGAATTGCTGCAGATAGATGAGGCTGGAGTGGCCGGTGCCAAAGTCATCGATGGCGAGCTGCACCCCCATCTCGTCGAGCTGGCGAAACAGGGAGAGGGTCTGCGGGCTGGTCACCAGCAGCTCCCGCTCCGTGAGCTCCAGCACCAGCACCACCCGTCCCGGAACGAAATGGCCGAGGAAGTCGCGGCACTCCGCCACCAGGGAGAGGTCCCGGCAGTGGATGGCACTGATGTTGAAGCTGATGTGAAATGCCTCGGGCAACTGCTCCTGTACCGGGTGGAGTGTCTTGGCCACCGTCTTCATCAGGTTGACCGTCATGGGCACGATCAGGCCAGACTCTTCCGCCTGGGGGATGAAGAGATCGGGGCGGATCAGCCCCTCGGTGGCATGTTGCCAGCGCATCAGTACCTCGGCTCCCACCATCTTGCCGCCCTTGCTGGCGATCAGCGGTTGCAGATAGGGGACAAACTCCCTGGCTCGCAGCCCGCGTCTCAGCTCGTCCGTCAGGGCCCCCGGCCGCCCAAGCAGCCACCACACCAGCAGTGAGAGCACCAGCGAACTGGCTCCCAGCCAGATCAGCTGCAGATGGCGAGCCTCCCACAGGGCACGCCAGTAGATCGGCATGGCATAACCGGCGTGGATGGTGAAGGGGTAACGCTGGGAGGCGAGTATCAGGGCAAACTTGCTGTGCAGTTTCGGCGGATCGCTTTGGAAGTGGCCGGACTCATCGAGCCAGGCGGACCCCACCTGCAAGAACAGCTCGCTGGGATCGCTGCTCAGGGTGAGCATGAAACTGAGCTGGCTGCTGTCAATGGCGCTCAGTGCCGCATCACGCCCCCGCTCCTGACGCACCACCAGCAAGGGGTGATTCTTGCGCACCAGGTTACCGCTCATCAGCAGCAACTTGCGATCCGTGTAGCGGGAGCCGTCATCCACTTCCCTGGCAGGCCCGAACAGCGAGGTGCAGTTGATGATCCCCTGTCGCACCAGATTGATGGAGCGCAGGAACGGCTCCAGCGCCACCCGCTTGCGCAGCAGCAACAGGTTGTCGCTGCAGGAACGACCGGCCAGCGGCAATACCTCGAGGTTGGCCCGCTCGGCCTGATCCAGCATGCGCTCCAGCAAGGTTCTGGCCTTGCTGGCTGACGCACTGGCATCGTTTTTCAGCTCCTGCTCGTAGCTGTCATGCACCATCCACCCTCCCACCACCAGGGGCAGGGCCAACACCAGCAGGGCACAACCAAGGCGCCACTTCATGCGGGCCAGATCAATCCGGAACAGAAACATAGCAACCACGCCGCAATGCGCGGGCCCGCTTCGCAGGTACCGCGGTATAAAAATGCCCACCAGGAAACGGTGGGGCCATCATGGCCAGACAACGAAAACGCAACGCGCGTACCAGGCAAATCGACGACGCCGTTGCTGGGCATGGCGGGTCATTATCGCGCAGCCCCCTGAAATGGAAAATGCCGCGTCGAGACGCGGCATTGTTATTTTCAGTGGTCAGACCGGCGAGTCTCAGACCGCTTGCTGCAGGATCACCGCATCGGCCTTCTTGGTGTAGGAGGCGATCTCGTTGAAGTTGAGGTAGCGATAGGTGTCGGCCGCAGTAGCGTCCAGGGTCTTGGCGTACTGCAGGTACTCGGCCACGGTCGGGATCTTGCCGATGATGGCGGCAACCGCAGCCAGCTCGGCAGAGGCCAGATAGACGTTGGCACCCTTGCCCAGGCGGTTCGGGAAGTTGCGGGTGGAGGTAGATACCACGGAGGCCCCTTCCGCTACCCGCGCCTGGTTGCCCATGCACAGGGAACAGCCGGGGATCTCGATGCGAGCACCGACGCGACCAAAGATGCCGTAGTAGCCCTCTTCGGTCAGCTGATCCTTGTCCATCTTGGTGGGGGGGGCGATCCACATGCGGGTCGGCAGCTCGCCCTGATACTTCTCGAGCAGTTTGCCGGCGGCGCGGAAGTGGCCGATGTTGGTCATGCAGGAACCGATGAACACCTCGTCGATCTTGTCACCCGCCACGTCGCTCAGCAGACGGGCATCGTCCGGATCGTTCGGCGCGCACAGGATCGGCTCCTTGATGGTGGCCAGATCGATCTCGATGATTTCGGCGTACTCGGCGTCCTTGTCTGCTTCCATCAGTACCGGGTTGGCCAGCCACTCTTCCATCCCTTTGATGCGGCGGGTGATGGTGCGCACGTCGCCGTAGCCTTCGGAGAGCATCCACTTCAGCATCACGATGTTGGACTTCAGATACTCGATGATCGGCTCTTTATCCAGCTTGATGGTGCAACCAGCGGCAGAGCGCTCGGCGCTGGCGTCCGCCAGTTCGAACGCCTGCTCCACTTTCAGGGTCGGCAGACCTTCGATCTCGAGGATGCGGCCGGAGAAGATGTTCTTCTTGCCCGCTTTCTCGACGGTCAGCAGCCCTTTCTGGATGGCGGCGTAGGGGATGGCATGGACCAGGTCACGCAGGGTGATGCCCGGTTGCAGCTCGCCCTTGAAGCGCACCAGCACGGATTCCGGCATGTCCAGCGGCATCACGCCGGTGGCGGCGGCGAAGGCCACCAGACCGGAGCCCGCCGGGAAGGAGATGCCGATGGGGAAACGGGTGTGGGAGTCACCACCGGTACCCACGGTATCCGGCAGCAGCATGCGGTTCAGCCAGGAGTGGATGACGCCGTCACCCGGACGCAAGCTCACACCGCCGCGGTTCATGATGAAGTCCGGCAGGGTGTGGTGGGTCTGCACGTCGATGGGCTTGGGATAAGCGGCGGTGTGGCAGAAGGACTGCATGGTCAGATCGGCAGAGAAGCCGAGGCAGGCGAGATCTTTGAGCTCGTCGCGGGTCATCGGGCCCGTGGTGTCCTGAGAGCCGACCGTGGTCATCTTGGGTTCGCAGTAGGTGCCCGGGCGGATGCCCTCCACGCCACATGCCTTGCCCACCATCTTCTGGGCTAGGGTGAAGCCCTTGCCGGTGTCGGCAACAGGCTGCGGACGACGGAACACGGTGGAGAACGGCAGACCCAGCGCTTCGCGGGCCTTGTCGGTCAGGCCGCGGCCGATGATCAGCGGAATGCGGCCACCGGCGCGCACTTCATCGATCAGCACGTCGGTTTTAAGTTCAAACTGGGCCAGCACCTGGTCGGTGCCGTGCTTGCAGATCTTGCCCTGGTACGGGTAGATGTCGATCACATCGCCCATCTCCAGTTTGGAGACGTCCACTTCGATGGGCAGGGCGCCGGCATCTTCCATGGTGTTGAAGAAGATGGGGG
Source organism: Aeromonas sp. TW 6 (assembly GCF_013168745.1). Classification (NCBI taxonomy): domain Bacteria; kingdom Pseudomonadati; phylum Pseudomonadota; class Gammaproteobacteria; order Aeromonadales; family Aeromonadaceae; genus Aeromonas; species Aeromonas sp. TW 6. The sequence continues at coordinate 8,701 of NZ_JABERS010000006.1, forward strand.
CAATCTTGCCACCGAGGCAGACGCCGCCGGCACGCTTGTTCGGCACGAACGGAATGTCGTCGCCCATGAACCAGAGCACGGAGTTGGTAGCGGATTTACGGGAAGAGCCGGTACCGACCACGTCACCCACGTAAGCCAGCGGGAAGCCCTGCTCTTTCAGGGAATCAATGGTCTTGATGGGACCGATGACGCCATCCTTGTCCGGGGTGATGCCGGGACGGGCGTTCTTCAGCATCGCCAGGGCGTGCAGCGGAATGTCCGGGCGGGACCAGGCGTCCGGCGCCGGCGACAGATCGTCGGTGTTGGTTTCGCCGGTCACCTTGAACACGGTGACGGTGATCTTCTCGGCCAGGGCCGGGCGGTTCAGGAACCACTCGGCGTCGGCCCAGGATTGCAGCACCTGCTTGGCGTGGGCATTGCCCGCCTTGGCCTTCTCTTCCACGTCGTGGAAGGAGTCGAACATCAGCAGGGTGTGGGAGAGGCCCTTGGCGGCAAGAGGAGCCAGGGTCGCATCGTCCAGCAGGTCGATCAGCGGCTGAATGTTGTAACCACCCTGCATGGTACCGAGCAGCTCGACGGCTTCGGCGGCAGTCAGGATGGGGGATTGGGCCTCGCCCTTGGCGACGGCGGTCAGGAAGCCGGCTTTCACATAGGCCGCTTCATCAACACCCGGGGGAATGCGGGAGGACAACAGTTCTTTCAGAAAGTCCTGTTCGCCGGCGGGCGGATTCTTGATCAGCTCAACCAGGGCGGCGACCTGCTCTGCGTCCAGAGGTTTGGCAACCACGCCTTCGGCGGCACGTTCTGCGACGTGTTTACGGTATGTTTCAAGCACGACTAATTCCTCTTTGGTCTTTTTTTTGGGGTTCGCCCAAGCTCGCGGCGATCGTCCTTGCGGGACACCCGTAGGGTGCCCCCCACTATATAAGTTTTAACGACTAATTAAAATCCAAACCCTGTGCAGTTATTCATCAAACCAGCATAACCATATAAACCAATTAGGTTTTTTTAGAGTGACAAGCCGCCCACCCAAGGTGAGTTAACAAAAAGGCAGCATTTCGCCCTTATTGGAACGTAGTGCCCAATTGCAGATAGAACATGTCGTGTCCCCCCTCCGCCACGCCATAGCCGAGGAAGATGGGACCGAGGAAACTCTCCACCCCCATATAGAGGGAACCCGAGGTATAGGAGGATTCGATACTGATGTCCTCTCCCTTGTCCCAGACCCCCCCTTGCTCGAGGGAGCCCCCGAGGAACAGGGGCGCCTTGAAGGCGCCGAAGTCGTTGTCCGCCACCCGGTAGATGTAGCGCAGCCCGCCGAACAGGCTGTAGCGACCGCTCAACTGGTAATGCTGGAAGCCGGACATGCGGAACAGCCCGCCCAGATCCTGCACGAACAGCGGTACCGTCTCCTGGGAGCTTGAGCCGCCCCCTTCCAGCATCAGGTTGAGGCTGTGCCTGTCCCAGGACCAGGGCTTGATCATCACCAGCCGGTAATTCACCCCCTCGGCCTGCTCGGAGGGCGCGTCCGCGGGGTCGAGATCGACGTAGGAGTAGCCCCCCTTGATGTCCCAGTAGACCCCCTGATAGGGGAAGTAGCGGCTGTCGAGGGTGTCGTGCTCGAAGCGGATGTAGGGTCCCCAGGCGGAGGCATCGGCATCCGCGTTGGTGAGGTTCTGGATCTCCACGCTGCCGATCTTGCCCTCCAGCCCAAGGGAGAAGCGGCTCCAGGGCTGGCGATTCCAGCCGACGGCGAGATCCACGCTGGTGAAGCTGTACTCGGAGTCCAGATAGCTGACCCCGGACGACGACCTGCTCTCTTCCGGGAAGAAGACGCGTCGCTGGGTCTTGTCGTAGGCCAGGCTCGTCTCGCCGAAGTAGGTCTGGGAGGGCTCCAGCGGGGTGTAGAAGTCGGTCTTGAGGTGCTTGGCGGTCCCGAGGGACGCCTCGGTCAGCCACTCGCCTCCCCAGTCGTTGACGTTGGTGAGGGTGTAGGACATGCCGACGTTGTAGTTGGAGCTGCTCTCGAAGTCATCGGAGAAGCCGAGCTGGAAGTTGAGATAACCCGGCCCCCAGTTCTTCTCGCTGGCGTCCACCACCAGCACGTTCTCCCCGTCCCGCTCCTCCACCTCGTAGGTGATGCGATCGAACGACTCCAGGGCGTAGAGGCGACGGATCCCCGCCTCCAGGCTCTCGTAGGTCTGCACCTTGTCCGGACGCACGTTCAGCATGGCCCGCACCGTGTCGTCGGAGAGGCGCGACTTGTTGATGATCTCCACCTTGTCGATGTAGTAGGCGGGCTGGCCGCTGCGCTCGGCGCGCCGGCTCAGCTTGCCGTTGCGATAGTCGGCGTAGGCGGCGGGCGAGAGAGAGAGTGCATCGAGCCGGGCCGCTGCACTGTTGGCGACCGCCTCCCCGATCTTGATCCCCTCCGGCATCAGGGCGAAGTCGGCGATCCCCATGTTGCCGAACTCGGGGGTCAGCAGGATGTCCCTGGGGCCCAGCAGCGCCTTCTGCTTTTCGGTCCCCACCTGGGTCATGTAGGTGGTGAGCTGATCGATCATGGCCAATCCCGACTTGAGGGACTCCCGGGTACGCAGCTTGGCGCTGATGTCCACCGCGATCACCACGTCGGCCCCCATGGCCTTGGCCACGTCCACCGGCATGTTGTTGACCGTGCCACCATCGGCCAGGATGCGGCCGTCCCAGTCCACCGGCTTGAGGGCACCGGGAATGGACATGGAGGCCTGCATCGCCTTGGCGAGGCTGCCGTGATCCAGCACGAAGGGGGTCACCGTCTCCATGTCGGTCGCCACCGCGCGATAGGGGATAGGCAGGTTGTCGAAGCTCTTTTGCGCCGGCAGGTTGGAGGTGGCGTGGCGCAGCAGGCTGGCCATGGACTGTCCCTGGAAGAAGCCGTGCGGCAGCTGGGTCTGGTCACCGTTGACCCCGATGTCGGTGCGCAGCTGGTACTTCTCGGTCTGCTGCTTCTTGCGCAGGGATAGCTCGTCGCGCCCCACCTTGTCCTGATAGCCCTTGTTCCAGTCGATGGCCAGCGTCGTGCGCTCCACCTCCTCGGCGCTGAGCCCCATGGCATACATGCCCGCCACATAGGAGCCCATGCTGGTCCCGACGATGATGTCCACCGGGATGTGCTTTGCCTCCAGCACCTTGAGCACCCCGATATGGGCCGACCCCTTGGCCCCGCCGCCGCTCAGTACCAGGGCGATCCTCGGACGCTCCATCTTGGTTGCCCCCGAGTTTCTGGCCGAAGGCGCGGGATCATTGGCTCCGGCCGCCGCCATGAACGGCAGGGTCGCCAGCAGGAGCACGAGCAGGTGGGTCCATCCCCGATGAAAGATGCGCATATGAGAGTCCATAAATCCGGTGCGAGTCGAGCGGGCAGGCCGCCAGTCAGGTGCAGCCTACTATAAGTGCAAGCACTTTAACCGCAAGCCGGGGTGCTGGCGAGGGGTCGCCCCGCTTGCGACGATGTCTCGGCAAAATCGGGCGCCAATCCAGCCCAATCCGGGTGTGAGCGCAAACGTTAATCGACAATAAAGGCCCCCACCGCCTCAAGAGCGCGCCAAATCAGCCGCTATTATGAGTTCAACCCTGGTTCACACTTCCGAGTCACCCTTATGTTCGCAAGCCTGACACTGAAACAGAAAATTCTGGCCACCGTCATCCTCGCCGTGGCCCTCTCCTGCCTGCTGGTGGGCTATTTCAGCCAGCGTTCTGCCCAGCAGCTGATCGAGGACCGCATGTTCGAGCAGGAGCTGCCCAACCTGACCCAGCGCATCGGCAAGGAGATCGAAAAGGATCTCACCTCGGTCGCCAATGCCGCCAGACAGCTTGCCAACGACCGCTTCGTGCTGGACTGGGTCGAGCGCGGCATGCCCAAGGAGCAGGAGTCCATCCTCATCAACCAGCTCAAGGACATGACGAGCCAGTATGGTCTGGTCACCGCCTCCTTCGCCGATCGTCAGAGTGCCGCCTACTACAACCAGGACGGTTTTCTGCGCATCCTGAACCACGAGCAGGACAACTGGTTCTATGACTACACCAAGAGCCGCCAGGATCTGATGCTTAGCATCTTTCGGGAGAGCAACGGCGAGGTGAAACTGTTCGTCAACTTCCAGCAACTCGACGGACGCGGCCTCGCCGGCCTCGCCAAATCCCTCGACAGCATGGTCAGCATGCTCGCCAACTTCCGCATCGGCGACAGCGGCTTCGTCTTCATGACAGACGGCAGCGGCAAGGTGAAGCTGCACCCCGACGCCGCCCGCATCGATCGGGACAACCTGACCCAGCTGGCCAGCGGCAGTAGCACCAACCTGCTCAACAAGCAGCCCTTTGCCGCCACCCATGCCGAGGTCGACGGCCAGCCAGTAATCCTGGCCAGCAGCTACATCCCCCTGCTCGACTGGTATCTGGTGGCCCAGGTGCCGGAGGCCGAGATTTATGCCGAACTGGACAGAGCGCGCCTGCACATGGTGCTGGTCAGCCTGGCCATCGCCGTCGGCATGGGGCTGCTCGGCGTTCTCCTGGCGGGCTCCGTGAGCCGCCCCCTCAACGAACTGGCCCGCCTGTTCCGCGAACTCGGCAGCGGTGATGGCGACCTCACCCATCGCCTCAAGGTCGATGGCCGTGACGAACTGGCCCAGGTGGCGACCGGCTTCAACAACTTTGTCGCCAAGATCCACGGCTCCATCGAACAGGTGGCGAGCAACTCCCGCCAGCTCGCCGCCACCGCCAACGAGGTGGCAGCCAAAGCCCAGCTCACCCAGCACAACTGCACCGCCCAGCGGGATCGCACCGTCCAGGTCGCTACCGCCATCCACGAGATGGGGGCCACCGTCACCGAGATCGCCGGCAATGCGTCTCTCGCCGCCGACGTCGCCAAGCAGGCCAACGAGCAGGCCGATGCGGGGGCCCAGGTCGTCGCCCAGGCCCGTCACGGCATCGTCGGCCTCTCCGGTGAAATCGAACAGGTCGCCGGGGTCATCGAGTCCCTGGCGAGCCAGACCGACTCCATCGGCAGCATCCTCGACACCATCCGCAGCATCTCGGAGCAGACCAACCTGCTGGCCCTCAACGCCGCCATCGAGGCCGCCCGCGCCGGCGAGCAGGGCCGTGGCTTCGCCGTGGTGGCCGACGAGGTGCGCAACCTCGCCAGCCGCTCCGCCGCCTCCACCGCCGAGATCCAGAGCATGATCAACAGCCTCCAGGAGCAGAGCGCCCGCGCCGTCAGCGCCATGGCCCAGGGCCGCAACCAGAGCCTGCGGGTGGTGACCCAGGCCGACGAGGCCAACGGCGCCCTCGACCAGATCACCGGGCACATCACCCAGATCAGCGACATGAACATCCAGGTCGCCACCGCCACCGAAGAGCAGTCGAGCGTGGTGGGCGAACTCAACCGCAACGTGGAGGACATCAACCAGCTCACCATGGAGACCGCCGATATCGCCCATCACCTGACCGAGTCGAGCCGCAACCTGCAGCACCTCTCCGGCGAGCTCGACAAGCTGGTCGGCAACTTCCGCCTCTGAGCGTCCGGCACCTCTTCCTGACCCGCACCAGGGCGCTTCGGCGCCCTTCTTCATGACCACGGCAAGCCGTGACGCACGGGGGATACGTCGTCTCCCACCGCCCTGCCACATGCCTCATAATCAGGAAAACGCGAGGAGGTATGATGGGCAAGCTGGTCGTGATGATAGTGCTGGGGGGGCTGCTCAGTGCCTGCAGCAGCGGGCCCGTGCGGGTGCACGGGGCCGATGTGAGCGTGGACGATACCCGGATCCGGGTCAGCGACGGGGATCGCGGAGGCTACGGTACCTTCTGCCCACCGGGACAGGCCAAGAAGGGGCGCTGCTGACCGCAGGGTGCCGAAAGACAGACAATAAAAAGCCGCTCCATGGAGCGGCTTTTCTTATGAAACGGGCAGAAGATTATTTTTTCTTCTTGGCCTTGGCGTTCGGCAGGTCGGTGATGGAGCCTTCGAACACTTCGGCAGCCAGACCCACGGACTCGTGCAGAGTCGGGTGAGCATGGATGGTCAACGCGATGTCTTCGGCGTCGGCACCCATCTCGATGGCCAGACCGATTTCACCCAGCAGTTCACCGCCGTTGGTGCCCACGATGGCACCACCGATGACGCGGCCGCTCTCCTTGTCGAAGATCAGCTTGGTCATGCCGTCGGAGCAGTCGGACGCGATGGCGCGACCGGAAGCAGCCCACGGGAAGGTGGCGACTTCGAAATTCAGACCCTGTTGCTTGGCTTCCTTCTCGGTCAGACCCACCCAGGCCATCTCAGGCTCGGTATAGGCGATGGACGGGATCACTTTCGGGTCGAAGTAGTGCTTCTTGCCGGCGATGACTTCGGCCGCCACGTGGCCTTCGTGTACACCCTTGTGGGCCAGCATGGGCTGACCGACGATGTCGCCGATGGCGTGGATGTGGGCCACGTTGGTACGCAGCTGCTTGTCCACCTCGATGAAACCGCGCTCGTTGACGGCAACACCAGCCTTCTCGGCATCCAGCATCTTGCCGTTCGGCACACGGCCTACGGCAACCAGCACGTTGTCATAGCGAACCGGCTCGGCCGGGGCGTGCTTGCCTTCGTAGGAGACGTACAGGCCGTCTTCGCGGGCTTCAACGGCGGTGACCTTGGTCTCCAGCATGATGTTGAATTTCTTGGCCACGCGCTTGGTGTAGATCTTGACGATGTCTTTGTCGGCAGCCGGTACCAGCTGGTCGGCAAATTCCACCACGTCGATCTCGGAACCCAGGGAGGAGTACACGGTACCCATCTCCAGACCGATGATGCCGCCACCGATGACCAGCAGCTTGCCAGGAACGGTCGTCAGCTCCAGCGCATCGGTAGAGTCCCATACGCGGGGGTCGTCATGGGGGATGAACGGCAGCTTCACCGGACGGGAACCGGCGGCGATGATGGCGTTGTCGAAGGTGACGGTGGTCTTGCCGTCGGCGCCTTCCACTTCCAGCGTGTTCGGACCGGTGAACTTGCCGAAGCCGTTCACGACCTGGACTTTACGCATCTTGGCCATGCCAGCCAGACCGCCGGTCAGCTGGTTGATGACCTTCTCTTTCCACAGACGCACCTTGTCGATGTCGGTCTGCGGGGCACCGAAGACGATGCCGTGCTCGGCCAGCGCCTTGGCTTCTTCAATGACTTTGGCGACGTGCAGCAGTGCCTTGGACGGGATGCAACCCACGTTCAGGCAGACGCCACCCAGGGTGGAGTAACGCTCGACGATAATGGTATCCAGACCCAAGTCAGCCGCACGGAAGGCAGCGGAATAACCGGCAGGGCCAGCACCCAGTACTACGACCTGGGTTTTGATTTCTTTACTCATCATGACCTCTTTGTCGTTCTTATATCCCCGGACAGCACAGTCTTATGCCAAACAAGGCCGCTGCAGCCGTGAAAAAAACGGGGCAAGTTTACAATCCTGTTAACGAAATGAGAAGCAAAAAGGGCGGGCTCTGGGCCCGCCCTCTCACTTACAGGACCAGTCGACGAATGTCGGACAACACACCACTCAGGGTGGTGATGAAGCGGGCACCGTCGGCGCCATCGATGACGCGGTGGTCGTAGCTCAGAGCCAGCGGCAGCATCAGGCGCGGCACGAACTCTTTACCGTTCCACTTCGGCTTCATCTCGGACTTGGAGACGCCCAGGATGGCCACTTCCGGCGCGTTGACGATCGGGGTAAAGCTGGTACCGCCGATGCCACCCAGGCTGGAGATGGTGAAGCAACCGCCCTGCATGTCGGCAGCGGTCAGCTTGCCGGCACGGGCCTTCTTGGAGATCTCGGCCAGATCGCGGGACAGCTCGTGGATGCCCTTCTTGTTGACGTCGCGAACCACCGGAACCACCAGACCGTTGGGGGTATCCACCGCCACACCGATGTGGATGTACTTCTTCATGATCAGCTTGCTGCCGTCTTCGGACAGGGCGCTGCAGAAGCGCGGATGGGCTTCCAGGGCCTTGGCGGCCGCCTTCAGGATGAACACCAGCGGGGTGATCTTCACGTCCAGCTTCTGCTTCTCGGCCAGGATGTTCTGCTCTTTGCGGAACGCTTCCAGATCCGTGGTATCGGCTTCGTCGAACTGGGTAACGTGGGGGATCATGGCCCAGTTGCGGTGCAGGGCAGGACCGGAGATCTTCTGGATACGGGTCAGTTCCAGCTCTTCGACCGGGCCGAACTTGCTGAAATCAACCTTCGGCCAGGCCACGACGCTCATGCCGTTGCCAGTGCCGGTGCCGGCAGCCGGAGCGGACTCGGCGCGCTTGACCGCATCCTTCACGTAAGCCTGCACGTCTTCTTTGACGATGCGACCCTTGCGACCGGAGGCTTTCACCTTGGCCAGGTTGACGCCGAACTCGCGCGCCAGACGGCGTACAGCCGGGGAGGCGTGGACATAGGCGTCGTTGGCGACGAAATCGGAAGCGGCAGCAGCCTGGGCAACCGGTGCAGGAGCGGCGGCAGCCGGCGCGGCAGCAACGGGCGCCGCGGCAGGAGCCGGAGCAGCCACGGCAGCCGGGGCGGCACCCGCCACTTCGAATACCATGATCAGGGAACCGGTGGAGACCTTGTCACCCGCCTTCACCTTGATCTCCTTGACCACACCGGCGAACGGCGCAGGCACTTCCATGGAGGCCTTGTCGCCTTCCACGGTGATCAGGGACTGGTCGGCTTCAACCTTGTCACCCACGGCAACCATGATCTCGGTGACTTCGACTTCATCGCCACCGATATCCGGCACGTTGACGTCCTTGGCACCGGCGGCAACCGGAGCAGCGGCAGCCACGGGGGCAGCAGCAGGAGCCGGCGCGGCAACAGCGGCCGGGGCAGCGCCCGCCACTTCGAAGACCATCACCAGGGAGCCGGTAGAAACCTTGGCGCCGGCGGCAACCTTGATCTCGACCACGCGACCGGCGAACGGTGCCGGGACTTCCATGGAGGCCTTGTCACCTTCCACGGCGATGATGGACTGGTCGGCTTCAACCATGTCGCCCACGGCAACCATGATGTCAGTCACTTCGACTTCGTCACCACCGATGTCCGGCACGTTGACGTCCTGGCGAGCGGCAGCAGCAGGAGCGGCGGCCGGCGCGGCAGCAACCGGGGCAGCAGCCTGGACCGGAGCCGGTGCGGCAGCACCCTCGGCTTCGAAGACCATGATCTGGGAACCAGTGGCAACCTTGTCGCCCACCTTGATCAGGATCTCTTTGACGATACCGGCGGCGGGGGCCGGGACTTCCATGGAGGCCTTGTCACCTTCCACGGCGATCAGGGACTGGTCCAGCTCGACCTTGTCACCCACGGCCACCATGATCTCGGTGACTTCAACTTCATCGGCACCGATATCCGGCACCATAATCTGTTTGGACATTGCGCTTTATCCTCTTGCGTGCATCCGCGTGGCTGCCTGAGCATCACCACGCGCATCCCGCGTTATCCGTTTAAACCCAGGCAAGGTCGCGCCGGATACCCGGCGCGACACTCAATCCTCTTACGCGTACAGCGGGTTGACCTTGTCGGCATCGATGCCGTACTTGGCGATGGCTTCGGCCACAACCTGCTTGTCTACCTCGCCGCGCTTGGCCAGTTCGGTCAGGGCAGCAACCACTACGTAGAACTCGTTCACTTCGAAGTGACGACGCAGGTTGGCACGGCTGTCGGAGCGGCCGTAACCGTCGGTACCCAGTACACGGTAGTTCTCGGTCGGAACGAAGGCACGCACCTGATCGGCGAAGGACTTCATGTAGTCGGTCGCGGCGATGGTGGCTTCGCTGCCCAGTACCTGAGCGATGTAGGGCACACGCGCTTCGGCGGTCGGGTGCAGCATGTTCCAGCGATCCGCGTCCTGACCGTCACGAGCCAGTTCGTTGAAGGAGGTGACGCTGAACACGTCGGAACCCACGCCGTACTCGCTGGCCAGGATCTGGGCGGCAGTGCGCACGTGACCCAGGATGGAACCACAACCCAGCAGCTGTACCTTGGCCTTGGTGCCGGCCACGGTTTCCAGCTTGTAGATACCCTTGCGGATGCCTTCCTCGGCGCCTTCCGGCATGGCCGGCATGGCATAGTTCTCGTTCAGGGTAGTGATGTAGTAGAACACGTTTTCCGGGTTCTCACCGTACATGCGGCGCAGGCCGTCCTGTACGATCACCGCCACTTCATAGGCGTAGGACGGGTCGTAGGAGATGCAGTTCGGGATGGTGTTGGCCAGGATGTGGCTGTGACCATCTTCGTGCTGCAAGCCCTCTCCGTTGAGAGTGGTACGACCGGAGGTCGCGCCCAGCAGGAAGCCACGGGCTTGCTGGTCACCGGCTGCCCACGCCATGTCGCCGATCCGCTGGAAGCCGAACATGGAGTAGTAGATGTAGAACGGGATCATCGGGCAGTCGTTGGTGCTGTAAGAGGTCGCAGCAGCCAGCCAGGAGGACATGGCGCCCAGCTCGTTGATACCGTCTTGCAGAACCTGACCCTGCTTGTCTTCCTTGTAGTAGGAGACGATGTCGCGGTCTTGCGGGGTGTACTGCTGACCGTGCGGGCTGTAGATACCGATCTGGCGGAACAGGCCTTCCATACCGAAGGTACGGGCTTCGTCAGCCAGGATCGGGACGATGCGCTTGCCGATGGACTTGTCTTTCAGCATCACGTTCAGGGAACGCACGAACGCCATGGTGGTGGAGATTTCGCGCGCCTGTTCACCCAGCAGCGGACCGAAGGCATCCAGCGCCGGGATTTCCAGCTTGGTGGTGCTCTCGCGCAGACGGGTCGGTACATAGCCCTTCAGTGCGGCACGGCGGGCGTGCAGGTACTTGTGCTCTTCGGTACCCTCTTCGATCTTCAGGTACGGCAGGTTTTCCAGCTGCTCGTCGGTGACCGGCAGGTTGAAACGATCGCGCAGGTGACGCACGGAGCCCAGATCCATCTTCTTGACCTGGTGAGCGATGTTCTTGCCTTCGGCCGCTTCGCCCATGCCATAGCCCTTGATGGTCTTGGCCAGGATCACGGTCGGCTTGCCCTTGGTCTGTGCAGCCTTGGAGAAGGCGGCGAACAGTTTGCGGGGGTCGTGACCACCGCGGTTCAGGGCGAAGATCTCCTCGTCGGTCATGTCTTTGACCAGCGCGGCGGTTTCCGGATAACGGTTGAAGAAGTGCTCGCGCACGTAGGCACCGTCGCGGGACTTCATGGTCTGGTAGTCACCGTCCACGGTCTCGTTCATCAGCTGGATCAGCTTGCCGGAAGTGTCTTTCTTCAGCAGCTCATCCCACTTGCGACCCCAGATGACCTTGGTCACGTCCCAGCCAGCGCCGGCGAACAGACCTTCCAGCTCGTTGATGACCTTGCCGTTGCCGACAACCGGACCATCCAGACGCTGCAGGTTGCAGTTGACCACGAACACCAGGTTGTCGAGCTTTTCACGCACGGCAACGGTCAGGGCACCCTTGGCTTCCGGCTCGTCCATCTCGCCGTCACCCAGGAAGGCGTAAACGGTCTGCTCGGAGCAATCCTTGATGCCACGGTCGGTCAGGTACTTCAGGAAACGCGCCTGATAGATGGCGGCGATGGGGCCCAGCCCCATGGAAACGGTCGGGAACTGCCAGAATTCCGGCATCAGTTTCGGGTGCGGGTAGGAAGGGATACCCTTGCCATCCACTTCCTGACGGAAGTTGTCCAGCTGCTCTTCGGTCAGACGACCTTCGGCGAATGCACGGGCGTAGATGCCCGGGGAGATGTGACCCTGGAAGTAGACCAGATCGCCACCGTCCTTCTCGTTGCGGGCACGGAAGAAGTGGTTGTAGCAGACTTCGTAGATGGTCGCGGAAGAAGCGAAGGAAGACATGTGACCACCCAGGTCCAGGTCTTTCTTGGAGGCGCGCAGCACGATCATCATGGCATTCCAGCGGATGATGGCGCGAATGCGGCGTTCCATTTCCAGGTCGCCCGGGTAAGCCGGCTCGTCGCTGGACGGGATGGTGTTGATGTAGTCGCGGTTTGCCTTGGCAGCCACGTCCACACCGCTTGCGCGGGCTTTCTCGGCCAACTGTTCAAGGATGAACTGAGCGCGTTGCGGACCCTCTTCACGCAGCAGGGATTCCAGAGAGGCAAGCCACTCCAGCGTTTCTATCGGGTCCACATCGTTCTTCAGGATATCAGACATGGCTGGTTCCTATGTTGTTGTGATTGCACGGCATTGCACGGCGAAGGGCGCAAGCATTCGACAATTAAGAAAGCCTTGTGGGATTAGTTTTCCTGCTGACGGATCCGACGCATGGATCGCTGGATCCGGCTGTCTTCCCTCTGCATATCCAACAAGGTGTCCTCGATAAAGGCCAGGTGCTCATGACAAGCAGCCCTGGCCCGCTCCGGAGCCCCCGACAGGATAGCCTCGATCAGGCTCGCACGATGGCGACGGATCTTGGCGACCACTCCCGGACGGCGATTCAAAATTTCGTTATTGCGTAAAATGTTCTGCTCGAGCATGGGGCCCATGGCCCGCAACAGATGCAGCAGCACCACGTTGTGGGAGGCCTCGGCCACGGCCAGATAGAACTGGGTCACGGCGGCCGATTCGACCACCAGCGACCCTTGCTGACCAGCTTCTTCGATGGCGGCTTGCGCCAGGCGAATCCGTTCGAAATCAGCCTCGGTGCCCCGCAGCGCCGCATAGTAGGCACAGATGCCTTCCAGCGCGTGACGAAACTCCAGCAGGTCGTACTGGGCTTCCGGGTGAGTACTGAGCAGTTCGAACAGGGGGTCGGCGATCCCCTTGCTCAGGGCATTTTGTACGTAAGTGCCACCGCCCTGACGACGATACAAGAGTCCTCTCGCTTCCAGGCGCTGGATGGCTTCGCGCAAGGAAGGGCGCGACACCTGAAACTGGATGGCGAGTTCCCGCTCGGGCGGCAACTTCTGGCCCGGCTGCAGGCTGCCTTCCAGAATCATGCTTTCCAGCTCGGCGACAATGGCGTCGGCCAGCTTGGGCTGAGTTATCTTGATATAGGGCATGAGGCTACTTTGTTAAATTGGTATTACCAATTTTATGATTGGGGCGAAAATTAGCAGAGGGCTTGAAAAAAGTCCACCCAAAAGATGATCTGAATCAAGAAGCTCGGTTGCCACTTTGGGGGTAAAAACGCGGAATCATGATATAGCTCATAGAAAATGGTCTGACCAATATTTGTGAGCTTGCTCACCGATAACATTTGTTCAACAGCATGAAAAATGGCTTGCCAGACAAGGCAAGCCATTGATTCTAAAAACACAAAATAATTTTTAGATTTTTCACTCAAAGTGAAGCTTTTCCCGATAGCGAGGCCATTCGAAACTGTCACCCGGATCCGTCTTGCGGCCCGGCGCGATGTCGCAGTGGCCGACAATACGGTCCGCCGTGATGGCGGGATAACGGTGAACAATCGCCCGGCTGAGGTCCGACAGCACCTCGTATTGCTTGTCGCTGTAGGGAAGCTCGTCGGTCCCTTCCAGTTCGATCCCGATGGAAAAATCGTTGCATGCCTCCCTCCCCTCCCAGATCGAGACTCCCGCATGCCATGCCCTGGCGGCAAAAGGCACGTACTGTACCAGTTCCCCATCGCGGCGGATCAGGCAGTGGGCCGAGACCCTCAGTTGGTGAATACCGGCGAAATAGGGGTGAACACCGGGATCGAGCCGCCCCAGAAACAGATCGTCGATAAAGGGGCCACCAAACTGCCCGGGGGGCAGGCTGATGCCGTGTATCACCAGCAAGGAGACATCCTCCGGGCTGAGCCTCTCATTGTGATGGGGGGAAGGCACCTTGCGGGCCTGCTCGCACCATCCTTCACGATCGATGGAAAACAGGGTTGTGGGTTGTGTCATCGTCTGCTCGACTCACAAATGGAAGCGATGTGCCTCTGGCGGGATGGGAAAACTGGGAACAAGTCTCTGAATTCATGGATAACGCTATGTTAGGCTGAGCCATTCACTCGCGCGATATGGAACACACTATGCACCCGATGGCACGCCGTCTCTGGCTGCTCGCCTGGCTCTCGCTGCTGGGTCTGCTGACCCTCTACTTTCATGGTCGTGAACAACCGTCGGTGACCGCCAGCGGCGATCTGCTGCTCAGGGCCGATGCCAGCGGCCATTATCGTCTGGAGGGTGCCATCAACGACCAGCCGGTGCAACTGCTGCTGGACACAGGAGCAACCCGGGTGACCATACCGAGCCAGGTGGCCGCCCGGCTCGGCCTCGTCGCCACGGGCCGCAGCCGGGTCAACACGGCAGCCGGAGAGATCCAGGTCGAAACCGGCCGGATCGAAAGTCTGGCGATGGGTCCGCTGACCCTGTACGATTTGTCCGTCTTTATCAATCCGGCTGCCGACGGGGAGGAGATCCTGGTGGGCATGAATGCCCTGGGCAGGCTGGAATTGCGCCAGAAAGACAGGCAATTGCTTCTCAGACCCTTGCAGGAATAAGGCATGTTACAACAGGACATCCGCCGCGCCGTGCGCGCCGCACTTCTCGAAGACTTGGGCGATGCCCTCACCGCGCTGGATCAACCGGATGCCAGCGCCGACATCACGGCCCAGCTGATCCCGGCTGATCGCATCTCGACCGCGCGAGTCATCACCCGCGAGGCGGGCGTCTTCTGCGGCCAGCCCTGGGTCGACGAGGTCTTTTTGCAACTTAAGGCCCAGCTCGGTGGCGAAGTGAAGGTCGAGTGGAAAGTGCAAGATGGTGAACGCCTTGCCCCCAATCAGGAGCTGTTCCGCCTCCATGGCCCCGCCCGCGTGCTGCTGACCGGCGAGCGCAATGCGCTGAACTTCGTGCAGACCCTTTCCGGGGTCGCCACCCTGACCGCCCGTTATGTGGCCGAGCTGGAAGGCACTGACTGCCGCCTGCTCGATACCCGCAAGACCCTGCCCGGCCTGCGCAGCGCCCAGAAGTATGCGGTCACCTGCGGGGGCGGCAAAAACCACCGTATCGGTCTGTTTGATGCCTACCTCATCAAGGAGAACCACATTCTCGCCTGCGGCGGCATCCCTGAAGCAATCAGCGAAGCGCGCCGTCTCAATCCGGACAAACCGGTGGAAGTCGAGGTCGAATCCCTGGCCGAGCTGGAGCAGGCCCTGGCCGCACGGGCCGACATCGTGATGCTGGACAACTTCGACATCCCCATGATGCAGGAAGCCGTTCGCCTCAATCAGGGCAGAGCCAAGCTGGAAGTCTCCGGCAACGTCACCCTCGATACCCTTGCCGGATACGCCGCGACCGGGATCGACTTCATCTCGGTGGGAGCGCTGACCAAGCATGTGCGGGCACTGGATCTCTCCATGCGCTTTGTCGAGGCTTGAGCAAGCCCCATCCGTTGCTCGTGCCCAAAAATATTACAGGGCTCGAAACTTGCAAAAGGCGCCATCGGCGCCTTTTCTTTATGCAGGATCCCACGACATAAGGAGTGTGAAGATGGGCCCTCCCGCCTCATGACAAGTGCCAATGGAAGCCATTTAATCTTTGATTTTTCTACACATTTCACTAAATGACATAAAAGTGGCTAACAAGGTCTCCGCCTCTGTTGCCAACCCGAAGCGCTCGGATAAGATACCAGCGTGGATAGCATTCCACCGGTGCTTATCAGGAAACATGGAAAAAAGGACATTTGACATGAAAAGCGACATGAAAAGACAGTCAGGGTTTACGCTAATCGAATTGATGATCGTCGTTGCGATCGTCGCCATCCTCGCCGCCATCGCCTTGCCGGCGTATCAGACATACACCCTCAGAGCTAAATATTCTGAAGTCGTTGCAGCAGCAGGGCCTGCAAAAACGGCCTTCGAAGTCTGTGCCCAAGGTTTGGATATTCCCTCCGCATCTATTAACACATCAACAGCAAATAGAGGCTTGCAGTGTGTCGATGCCGCAAACGCGGCTTTAAAAGCTGCGATTCAAAGTGCCAATCCAGCTCGTGTCAATACCAGCGCCACGGTAACACTTGCGGCAGCAAGTGGAGCTAATGGTACTGCTGGTGCGACTGATGGCAGAATTCCTGTTGCTCCTGCCAATGCAAACGCAGGGATAGACATCACTGTGACGAGTGGCACAGACTTTGGCTCTCTGACTCCAAGTAACCCCACATTTGTGATGCACGGCGAGATAGCCGCTTCCAAACAAGTAAACTGGAGAAAAGATACAGGCACCTGCGCTAAAGCTGGCATGTGCTAACGCATGACCTCTAGCCTCAATAGCGGCCTGGCCACCAGCCTGGCCGCTTCTTCCCTCCTCAGTGAGCCAGACTCACAGCGCTATCTGAGCCAGGCCAAGGCGCAGCGCAAGCCCTTTGTCACCTTCCTGATTGAAAACGACATCCTCGACAGCAAAGCCCTCGCCGATTTCTGCGAGCTGGAATATGGGGTACCTCTGCTGGATCTGGCGGCCTTTGATCTCGCCGAGATCCCGCAGAAATACCTCAATCAAAAGCTGATTGAAAAGCACCATGTCCTGCCCATCTACACCCAGGGGCATACTCTCTATATCGCCATGTCCGATCCGACCAATGTGTCGGCTCTGGAGGATTTTGGTTTCAGTTTTGGCCTGCACACGGAAGCCCTGCTGGTCGAAGAGAGCAAGCTGACCGCCGCCATCGGCAAGCTGATGGAGAGCGAGCAGGATACCCTGGGCATGGATCATATCGACGAGGCCGAGATCTCCGAACTCGAGGTCTCCGACGAGAGTTCCCGCCTCGACGAGAGCGTCAACACCGCGGACGATGACGCACCCATCGTCAAATACATCCACAAGATCATGATGGATGCCATCAAGCGTGGGGCCTCCGACCTGCATTTCGAACCCTACGAGACCAAGTACCGGATCCGCTTTCGGGTAGACGGCATACTGCACGAAGTCGCCACGCCGCCGGTCAACCTGGCCAACCGCTTCGCGGCTCGCCTCAAGGTGATGGCACGGCTCGACATTGCCGAACGGCGCCTGCCCCAGGATGGCCGGATCAAACTCAAGATCTCACGCAACAGATCCATGGACATGCGGGTCAACACCCTGCCCACCATGTGGGGCGAGAAAATCGTCATCCGCTTGCTGGACTCCTCTGCCGCCCGTCTCAACCTCGATCAGCTCGGCTTCGACGAACGCCAGAAAGGGCAGTACCTTCACGCCCTCTCCAAGCCGCAGGGGATGATCCTGGTCACCGGCCCCACAGGGTCGGGCAAGACGGTATCGCTCTATACCGGCCTCAACATCCTCAACACCAGCGAGGTCAACATCTCCACCGCCGAGGACCCGGTAGAGATCAACCTGCCCGGCGTCAACCAGGTGCAGATCAATCCCAAGGCGGGGCTCACCTTTGCCAGCGCCCTGCGCTCCTTCCTGCGTCAGGACCCCGACATCGTCATGGTAGGCGAAATACGGGATCTGGAAACCGCCGAGATCGCCATCAAGGCCGCCCAGACCGGTCACCTGGTGCTCTCTACTCTGCACACCAATTCGGCGGCCGAGACACTCACCCGCATGATGAACATGGGCGTCCCCGCCTTCAACATCGCCTCCTCGGTAACCCTCATCATGGCCCAGCGTCTCGCACGCAAACTGTGCGATCACTGCAAGGCGCCGGAAGTGGTGCCGGAAGCCGAGTTGCTGGAGCTGGGCTTCACCCAGCAGCAACTGGCCGCCGGGTTGCGGCTGTTCAAGCCCGTGGGATGCAAGGAGTGCTCGGGAGGCTACAGAGGCCGGGTCGGCATCTATGAGATCATGCTGATGTCCGACAACATCGCCAAACTCATCATGCAGGGAGCCAACTCGCTGCAGATTGCCGCGATAGCCCAAAAGGAAGGGATGCGCACCCTGCGCACATCCGGCCTCGAGAAAGCGCGTCTTGGCGTCACCAGCCTGGCCGAAATCAACAGGATCACCACCAACTGAGTTCGCAGTGCCCGAGTCATCTCGCCGGGTGAAGCCGCTGTAATCACCCCGATGACCTTCTTCAAGCCAAGATGAGCCGGACAGGCAGCAGCATCCGGCCACCGTCGCCCAATTGCAGGATGCAGTGATGGCCACATTAGCTCAAAAACGCAACGCACCGAAAAAAGTCTTCTCCTACCGCTGGCACGGCGTCAACCGCAAGGGACAGAAGGTCTCCGGCGAGCTGCAAGCCGACAGCATCAATACCGTCAAGGCGGAGCTGCGCAAGCAGGGCGTCAATGTCACCAAGGTCAGCAAGCAGGGACAGGGGCTGTTCTCCAAGGGCGGCGCCCGGATCAAGCCGATGGATATCGCCGTCATCTCCCGCCAGATCACTACCATGCTCTCCGCCGGCGTTCCTCTGGTGCAGAGCCTGCAGATCATCGCCCGAGGCCATGAAAAGACGGCGGTGCGCGAACTAATCGGCCAGATCGCCGCCGATGTGGAGACCGGCACCCCGCTGTCGGAGGCGCTGCGCCGCCATCCCCGTTACTTTGATGATCTCTACTGCGATCTGGTCGAGGCAGGCGAGCAATCCGGTGCTCTGGAGACCATCTACGACCGGATTGCCATCTACCGCGAGAAGAACGAAGCCCTCAAATCCAAGATCAAGAAGGCCATGTTCTATCCGTCCATGGTCATTCTGGTGGCCATCGTCGTCACCTCCATCCTGCTGCTCTTCGTCATTCCCCAGTTCGAGGATATCTTCAAGAGCTTCGGTGCCGAGCTGCCCGCCTTTACCCGGTTCGTCATCACCATCTCCCGCTTTATGCAGGAGTGGTGGTACGCCATCTTTGGCGGCGCGGCTCTCGCCGTCTTCCTCTATGTGCGGGCCTGGCGAAAATCCCAGAAGGTCAGGGACAACACGGACAAGTTCATCCTCACCATTCCCGTGGTGGGCAACATACTGCACAAGGCGGCCATGGCCCGTTTTGCCCGCACCCTCTCCACCACCTTCTCCGCCGGTATCCCACTGGTGGATGCCCTGGTCTCGGCGGCCGGAGCATCGGGCAACTATGTCTATCGCACTGCGACCATGGCCATTCGCAACGAGGTGGTGGCCGGCATGCAGATCAACGTCGCCATGCGCACCGTGGATCTTTTCCCCGACATGGTGACCCAGATGGTGATGATCGGTGAGGAATCCGGCGCCATCGACGACATGCTCTCCAAGGTCGCCGCCATTTTCGAACAGGAAGTGGACGACATGGTCGACGGCCTCACCAGCCTGCTCGAACCCATCATCATGGTGGTGCTCGGGGTGCTGGTCGGCGGCATGGTCGTGGCCATGTACCTCCCCATTTTCAAGCTGGGCTCTGTGATACACTGACCCCCTCGACAGAGGGCCGGGCGGTACATTTCCCCCGGCCATCTGTCATCCCCGTTCCCGACACAAGCGATTGATCTATGGTGCCTTTGATCGAACTGGCCCAGGGCTTGCCCTGGCTCTATCTCTCCTTGATTTTCCTTTTCTCCCTGATGGTGGGCAGCTTCCTGAACGTGGTGATCCATCGCTTGCCCATCATGATGGAGCGGGCCTGGCATGCCGAATACAGCGACTATTTCGGTGACGGTGAAGAGACTCCTCCTGCAACCGGACGATACAACCTCATGGTGCCTCGCTCCCGCTGCCCCCACTGCGACCACCCCATAGGGGCGTTGGAGAACATTCCCCTGCTGAGCTGGCTATGGCTCAGGGGGCGCTGCCGCAACTGCCACGCCCCCATTTCGGCTCGCTATCCCCTGGTTGAGCTGCTCACAGCCCTGCTGTCGGTCTCGGTAGCAGCCGCGCTTGCCCCCGGCTGGGGCACCCTTGCCGCTCTGTTGCTCACCTGGACATTGGTCGCACTGACCTTCATCGACCTGGACAAGATGCTCTTGCCGGATCAGCTCACCCTGCCCCTGCTCTGGGGTGGCCTGCTGTTCAATCTGGCGGGCGGTTTCGTGCCCCTGGCCGATGGGGTGGTCGGCGCCATGGCTGGCTATCTGGTGCTCTGGAGCCTCTACTGGGCCTTCAAGCTGCTGACCGGCAAGGAAGGGATGGGCTATGGCGACTTCAAACTGCTGGCGGCGCTGGGCGCCTGGCTCGGCTGGCAAGCCTTGCCCATCGTGCTGCTGCTTTCCTCGCTGGCAGGCGCCATCATCGGCATCGGTCTCATCCTGCTGCGCAATCACCACCAGGGCAAACCCATTCCCTTTGGCCCCTATCTCGCCATCGCGGGCTGGATAACGCTGCTGTGGGGCGATAGCATCACCCGCTGGTATCTTGATGTCGTGCTCTAGCAAAAGGATCTCTGACCCATGTATGTAGTCGCAATCACAGGGGGAATCGGCAGCGGCAAGACCACGGTTGCCAACCGCTTTGCCGAGCTGGGCATCGAGGTGGTGGATGCGGACATCATCGCCCGCGAGGTGGTGGAGCCCGGCACCCCTGCTCTGGCTGCCATCGCCGCCCATTTTGGCCCGGATGTCGTTGCCCCCGATGGCCAGCTCGATCGCCGCCGGCTGCGAGAGCGGATCTTCACCGACTCGCAGGCCAAGGAGTGGCTCAATGCCCTGCTCCATCCCCTCATCCGCAGCGAGATGCTGCGCCAGTGTGCGGCAACCCGCTCCCCCTACTGCCTGCTGGTCGTCCCCTTGCTGGTGGAAAACAGACTCACTTCCCTCGCCGATCGGGTACTGGTGATCGATGTGGACGAAGCGACGCAAATCGAGCGTACCTGCCGCCGCGATGGCGTCAGTCGGGAACAGGCCCAGGCGATACTGGCGTCCCAGGCGAGCCGCAGCGAGCGCCTGGCGATGGCCGACGACGTCCTGGACAACCAGAGTGGTACGAGTGAGACCATCGGGCAGCGAATTTTCGCCCTGCACCAGACATATCTGGCATTTGCCTCTCAACAAGCCCACCAACTGTGAGTACACTAGGCCGGTTTATGGCTGGCCAGGATTAGGCATGATTTACGATTTCCCCCTCAATGAAAAAAGCCGGACCTATCTTCGTCTGGAGTCCCTGTTTTCCCAGATCCGCGACAATCTGGAGAGTGACCAGTCCTGGGCACATATCGCCTTCTTCAAGGGGTTGTTCGATTTGCAGGAGTTGCTGGAGCGTGGTGACCTGCGTGCCGATCTCATCAAGGATCTGGAGCGCCTCGGCCAACGCCTGAGCCACTGGGCCAGTCTGCCTGACGTCGATCTCGAGCAGATCCAGCGGATGCAGCAAGAGAGTACCCAGCTCTCCCGCAACCTGCTGAACTCCCCGCGCCCCGGTGCCCGTCTGAAAGAGGATCGCCTGCTCGGCTCCATTCGTCAGCGCTTCTCCATTCCGGGTGGTCTGTGCGCCTTCGATGTGCCGCAACTGCACCACTGGCTGGCGACCCCGGCCGTCACTCGCCACCAGCAGATGCAGCAATGGCTGAGTGACATCACCCTGCTGATGAACGCCATCTCCCTGTTGCTGCGCCTGTGGCGCGAGTCGGGCAACTTCAGCGACCAGGTGGCCACCAACGGCTTCTTCCAGGATACTGCCGAAGGGGCTGAACTGATCCGCATCCGTCTGGCGGGCACCCAGCCCTGCTATCCGACCCTGAGCGGCCACAAGAACCGCTTCGCCCTGCGCTTCCTGCCGACGACGGAACAGCAGATCGGCGACGTCTCCTTCCAGCTCGCCTGTTGTTGAGGAGCGCCCCATGGTGACCAAGGTAAAGTGCCCGACCTGTCAGAGCGAGATCGAATGGGGCCCGCAGAGCCCGTTTCGCCCCTTCTGCAGCAAGCGCTGCCAGCTGATCGACCTCGGCGAGTGGGCGGATGAACAGAAGCGCATCCCGGGCGAGATCAACCCGGATCTGCTGCCCGATCCGGAACAGGGCGATCCCTGGCAATAAACACAGCACGATCAAAAAAGGGCCCTCAGGCCCTTTTTCGTTGGTATCGATTCCCTTTCAGGCAAGCGAGGCCTGCAACCGCGCGACGATGGGGCCGTTGGCATCCGGGAAGCGGTATTCGTGCAGCGAGGCCAGTGGCACCCAGCGGCACTCCTGCCCCTCCTTGCCAAAGGGCTCGCCGTGGAAGCGGGTCACCTTCCAGATATCCAGCAAGACCTGCTTGTCGGGGTAGTCGTGGTGCAGCTCCATGAAGGGGGCACAATCCTGCACCCGGATCCCGATCTCTTCCCACAATTCCCTGTCCAGCGCGGTGAGCAGATCCTCCCCCGACTCCACCTTGCCACCGGGAAACTCCCAGCGATCCCCCTGATGGCGATCGGCTGAGCGTTTGGCGATGAAGATATCGCCCCGTTCGTTCTCGATGACGCCCACCGCCACCCAGATCCGTTTCTTCTGTTCCATCATTGTCCTCAGCGTAAACACGGCAAACGGGCGATCCAGGGGGCAAGCCGAATGGCCTGCTGCTCCCCCCGGGCCCTGAAGAGATCCTGCCCGACATGCTCATTACCCGGCGGCGCAACCTGCGGCCAGGGCACCGCACCGGGCGGAGTGAAACAACGATCGTGTACCCGCGCGCTCTGGCGCAGATAGCGCCATAAACAGTCTCGCAAGAACCACTGGTCGATGTTCGGTGTTTCCATGGTACTGGGCTGATAGCTCGCCATCAGCGGCGCAAGGGGAGGCAGCACACCGGCCACACCGCCCCACATGCCGGCCAGCACCAGATCGGTGTGGCTCCACCAGTCACGCATGATATGGAACCAGCGCCCCGATGCAAGCCAGTCATCGACCGCCAGCCGCTCCCGCAGATTCAGCACGGAGTCCGCATCGCGCACAAGAAAGCGCCCCACGCCGGGATCATTGGCGACCTGGAAGCGCCAGCAGAGGCGCTGACGCTGGGATTGGCCATCGGGCTGCACCTTTATCTCGGCGCCATGTTCCTGCAGGCAGGCCAGAAACTCCCGGGGGACGCTGCCATCCACATAGAAGCGCACCCGCCAGCCAGGATAGAGGTAAGCTGCGGCCAGCACATTGTCGAGCGCTCCCCGCAAATAGCGAGGCTGTGCTCCCCACAAGGAGAAGGCGATGACTACCTGCTTCTCCCCCTGCTCCGCGAGCCAGACATCCGGCCCCTCTGTCGGCAGCACCCACCCTGCGACAGGCTGCGAGACGGCCTCATCCTTGAGAGTCAGGGCACGGGTTCCCGCTTGTGCCGCTTCTTCATGGCGTCCTAGCTTGGCAAGGGAAGTGCAAAGCCCGTCATGGACCAGATAATCATCCGGCTCGCGCCGCACCAGTTCGGCCAGGTGCGTCACGGCCCGCTCATGCTGATCGGAGCGCGAGAGGCAGACACAGAGATTGCGCAGCACTTCAGTGTTATCGGGCGCAGACCGGTACGCCAGCGTCAGCACCTGTGCCGCAGAAGCTGGATCGCCGGACAAAAAGAGGTAATAGGCAAACTGCAGTTGCAGGGGACCGGATTTTTTCGTCTCTGCGTTCAGCCTGCTCAGCACACAACGGATCGCCTCCTGGCGTCTCTCCTGCAGCCAGTGTCCATGTGCCTCCCCATCCCATCCCGCCGGCAATCTACTCATCGTCCCCTCCTTGGTCCGAAAATGAATACACCGCCCGGAGGCGGTGTATTCATCATGGCAGGGTGTCAGGTCAGCTGACCGTGACAGTGCTTGTATTTTTTACCCGAACCACAGGGGCAGGGATCATTGCGCCCGATCTTCTGCTCGTCGCGCACGAAGGTGGTATGGCCCTCGGCCCCACCCGTATCCTCGTCAGCCAGCTGGTTTTCGGCCGTGGCATGGGTGTAGGTACGGGGAGCTGCTTCGGCCTGCTGGCGCTGCTGCTCTTCCATCGCCTCCACATCCCGCTCCTGCACCTGTACCCGGCTCAGGATGCTGACCACGTCGCGCTTGAGGGTCTCCAGCATCTGGGTGAACAGATCGAAGGATTCGCGCTTGTACTCCTGCTTGGGGTTCTTCTGGGCGTAGCCGCGCAGATGGATGCCCTGGCGCAGGTGATCCATGGCCGCCAGGTGCTCCTTCCACAGACCATCCAGCGTTTGCAGCATCACCGCCTTCTCGAAGTTGCGCAGCACCTCCTTGCCGACCAGCTCTTCCTTGTGGGCATAGAGCTTGGTGGCTTCATCCAGGATGCGTTCGCGCAGCTTCTCTTCATACAGCTTGTCGTCTTCCGCCAGCCACTGCTGCAGCGGCAGATCCAGGGCGAAATCGGACTTCAGACGCGCTTCCAGACCCGGCACGTCCCACATTTCTTCCAGGGACTGGGGCGGGATGTATTCGTCGATGATGGCGCCGTAGACGTCGTCACGGATGACGTGAATGGTCTCGGAGATGTCGTTGGTGTCCAGCAGTTCGTTGCGCTGCTCGTAGACCACCTTGCGCTGATCGTTGGCCACATCGTCGAACTCGAGCAGGTTTTTACGGATGTCGAAGTTGCGACCTTCCACCTTGCGCTGGGCATTCTCGATGGCCTTGGTCACCCAGGGATGCTCGATGGCCTCGCCCTCTTCCATACCCAGCTTCTTCATCATGCCGGTCACGCGGTCGGAGGCGAAGATCCGCATCAGGGTATCTTCCATGGAGAGGTAGAAGCGGGAGGAACCCGGATCACCCTGACGACCGGAACGGCCGCGCAGCTGGTTGTCGATACGACGGGATTCGTGACGCTCGGTACCGATGATGTGCAGGCCACCGGCCGCCAGCACTTCGTCATGACGCACCTGCCAGGCCGCTTTCAGCTCGGCAATCTGCTCGCTTGACGGGTTTTCCAGCTGGGCGATCTCCGCCTGCCAGTTGCCGCCCAGCACGATGTCGGTACCACGGCCGGCCATGTTGGTGGCGATGGTGACGGCGCCGGTCTGGCCGGCCTGGGCGACGATCTCCGCTTCCATGGCATGGAACTTGGCGTTCAGTACCTTGTGCGGGATATTTTCCTTGGTCAAGATGCCGGAGAGCAGCTCGGAGTTCTCGATGGAGACGGTACCAACCAGCACGGGCTGGCCGCGCTTCACGCACTCGCGGATGTCCTGCACGATGGCCGCGTATTTCTCCTGGGCGGTCAGGTAGACGAGATCGCCCATGTCCTTGCGCACCATCGGCTTGTTGGTCGGGATGACCACGGTATCCAGGCCATAGATCTGCTGGAATTCAAAGGCTTCGGTATCCGCAGTACCGGTCATGCCCGCCAGCTTGTCGTACAGACGGAAATAGTTCTGGAAGGTGATGGAGGCCAGGGTCTGGTTCTCGTTCTGGATCTTGACCCCTTCCTTCGCCTCGACCGCCTGGTGCAGGCCGTCGGACCAGCGGCGACCCGGCATGGTACGGCCGGTGTGCTCGTCGACGATGACGATCTCGTCCTTCTGGACGATGTAGTCGACGTTGCGCTCGAACAGGGTGTGGGCACGCAGGCCGGCGTTGACGTGGTGCAGCAGGCTGATGTTGGTGGCGGAGAACAGGGAGTCATCCTCGGCCAGCAGTCCCTCTTTCTTGAGCAGCTCCTCCACGAAGATCTGGCCGTTTTCGGTCAGCAGCGCCTGGCGGTTCTTCTCGTCCACCGTGTAGTGGCCGTCGCCGGTGTACTCCTCGGAGTCTTCCTTGTCCTGCTTGACCAGCAGGGGGATCAGCTTGTTGATCTGGGTGTACATGGCGGAGCTGTCTTCCGCCGGACCGGAGATGATGAGCGGGGTACGGGCTTCATCGATGAGCACCGAGTCCACCTCATCCACCAGCGCGTAGTTGAGCGGACGCTGTACGCGCTGCTCCGGCGAGAATGCCATGTTGTCGCGCAGGTAGTCGAAACCGAATTCGTTGTTGGTACCGTAGGTAATGTCGGCAGCGTAGGCATCGCGCTTCTGGGACGCATCCATACCGGGCACGTTGCAGTCCACCGTCATGCCGAGGAAGGCGAACAGCGGGCGGTTGGCTTCCGCATCACGCTTGGCCAGATAGTCGTTCACCGTCACGACGTGCACACCGCGGCCGGTCAGGGCGTTCAGGTAGGCCGGCAGGGTGGCCGTCAGGGTTTTACCTTCACCTGTCTTCATTTCGGCAATGCGGTTGGAGTTCAGCACCATGCCGCCGATCAGCTGGACGTCGAAGTGACGCATGCCGAACACACGGCGGGAGGCTTCACGGACGGTGGCGAACGCTTCCGGCAGCAACTGCTCAAGTGTTTCGCCCTGCTCCAGACGCTGACGGTACTCGGCGGTCTTCGCCTGCAGTTCCTGATCGGACAGTGCCTCGAATTGAGGCTCCATCGCATTGATCTGTTTTACAATTTTGCGCAAAGCCTTGAGCGTTCTGTCGTTCCGGCTGCCGATAATCTTGGTGAGCAGTGTGCTAATCATGGGTACCAACTGTTTTGGTTATATAAGCGTTCCGTCACTGGAACCTGAAGAAAAAACCTAACCCCGTCTGGCATTCAGAAAGCGCGCGGGGTTGACCTGACGACCATCTTTCAACACTTCGTAATGCAAATGAACTCCGGTTGCACGACCGGTTCGCCCCATCAGGGCAATCTTCTGGCCCTCATCGACCAGGGTGCCCACATCCACCAGCAACTTGGAATTGTGGGCATAGCGGGTGACCAGACCATTGCCATGGTCAATCTCCACCATGTTGCCAAACTCCGGATGGCGCCCCGCCCAGCTGACAATCCCCTTGCCTGTCGCCAGGATGGGGGTGCCGGGCCTGCCGCGGAAATCCACCCCTTTGTGCATCTTGGCGCGACCGTTGAACGGATCGACCCGCCCACCGAAACCGGAGGAGATCCAGACACGCTCCTGCTTGACCGGTGAGCCGGGGATGAAACCCGCATCGGTGATATGGTGGTTCATGATGAAGGATTCAAGTACCGACAGCTGTTCTTCGCGGCTGCTGAGCTGACGGCTGAGGTGTTCCATGGAATCTTGCAGTTCACCCAGGCTGACTTCCAGGTCTGCATCGTAGGAAGGGCCGCCCATGGGGGGCAGCTCCTTGAAGTTGAACTCCTCGGGATCGAGGTCCGCCTTCTCGGTCAGGCGCTCGCCGAGAGCGTTGAGGCGACCAAGTTGTCCCTGCATGGTGCCCACCTGGGCGGCCAGCATGGCAAGCTGTTCGCGGGCTTCATCGGCCCCTTGCGTGGATTTTTGCTGCTGCGCCAGGGTCAGCGCCACTTCCAGCGCCTCCATTTTCTGCTGCCAGCTCTGCCAGAGCCAGCCGCCCCCCAAGGCCAATACAGTGAAGAGAATACCGCCGACCCAGGCCAGCCGTTGTTTGGGTAAGTGCAACCTGCGGCGCTGCTTACCGTGGAGGATCAGGGTAATACTCATTGAAATCTGTCTTCTCGGTCAGGTGAGGCCAAAGGCCTGCACGGGCAATAAAACCGGGAGATAATCGGTATTAAAGGATGGAATAAACAAATGACAGGACGTCGGTGCGGAGAGATGACCGACGTCCTGTTGCACAGCTATCAGGCCAGAACCAGACCGTTGTCGTAGTAAGCGATAGGCGCTTTGTCGCCCTCACCCTCGAAGGTCACCAGTTCCCAGGCCTCCTGCTGGGCCAGCAGGGCACGCAGCAGCTTGTTGTTCAGGGCATGGCCCGTCTTGTAGGCACGGAATTCACCGATGATACTGCGATTGCACATGTACAGATCGCCGATGGCATCCAGCATCTTGTGCTTCACGAACTCGTCTTCGTAGCGCAGACCATCTTCGTTCAGCACCCGGTAGTCATCCAGCACCACGGCGTTTTCCAGGCTGCCGCCCAGTGCCAGGTTCTGGGAACGCAGGTACTCGATGTCACGCATGAAGCCGAAGGTACGGGCACGGCTGATCTCTTTCACGAAGGAGCTGCCGGAGAAGTCCAGCACGCAACGCTGGTTGCGGCCTTCAAACACCGGATGCTGGAAATCGATCTCGAGATCCATCTTGAAGCCGTTGCGATAGGGGTGGAATTCCGCCCACTTGTCGCCGTCTTCAACCCGGATGCTCTGCTTGATCCGCACGAACTGCTTGGGTGCGTTCTGTTCACGAATACCCACTTCCTGCAGCAGATAGATGAACGGATGCGCACTGCCGTCCATTACCGGGATCTCGGGGGCATCAACCTCGACATAGAGGTTGTCGATGCCCATCCCGGCCAGAGCGGCAGACAGATGTTCGATGGTCGACACGCGAACACCGGCTTCGTTCACCAGAGCGGTACAAAGCACGGTATCACGCACCTGATCGGCGTTGGCTGGCAGCGCGACCACAGGATTCAGATCGGTACGCAAGTAAACGATCCCTGTGTTAACAGGCGCCGGACGGAACGTCATAGTGACTTTCCGGCCCGAATGCAGGCCCACACCGGTGGCCTGGACACTCGTTTTCAAGGTTCTTTGTCTAATCATGGGCG
Source organism: Aeromonas sp. TW 6 (assembly GCF_013168745.1). Lineage (NCBI taxonomy): Bacteria > Pseudomonadati > Pseudomonadota > Gammaproteobacteria > Aeromonadales > Aeromonadaceae > Aeromonas > Aeromonas sp. TW 6. Next base: position 37,051 of record NZ_JABERS010000006.1, read on the forward strand.
TATCCGCTTTAACAGCTCAAATTCCTGACCAGATGGTCGTTGCCGGGCCATCTTAGCACAATCCTTAAGCAACAAACAAACCAGAGCCATCAGAGGCTTAGTCTGCCTGCTTGCGCAGGAACGCAGGAATATCGAGATAATCCGGTTCGCGACGAGCTTGCGGCTCGGCGTTCACCACCTTGGCCGGGGCCTCTTCCATCACGCGAGACTGCAGGGCTTCGCTGATCAGGGGCTGACGGGCCGGACGCTCTTGAACCATGTTGTTCTTGACCAGAGTGATGTCGGGCTTGCGCTCGGCACCGATACCGGTCGCCACTACGGTAACGCGCAGTTCGTCGTGCATTTCCGGGTCGATTACGGTACCCACCACCACGGTGGCGTTCTCGGACGCGAAGGCCTTGACCGCGTTACCCACGGTCTCGAACTCTTCGATGGTCATGTCCATGCCGGCAGTGATGTTGACCAGGATGCCGCGGGCACCGGCCAGATCCACGTCTTCCAGCAGCGGGCTGGAGATGGCCTTCTCGGCCGCTTCTTCGGCACGGTCGTCACCGGAGGCGGAGCCGGTACCCATCATGGCGGTACCCATCTCGCGCATCACGGTACGCACGTCCGCGAAGTCGACGTTGATGAGGCCCGGGCGGGTGATCAGCTCGGCGATGCCCTGTACTGCACCCAGCAGCACGTCGTTGGCCGCCTTGAAGGCGTCCAGCAGGGAGATGCCGCGACCCAGCACCTTCAGCAACTTGTCGTTGGGGATGGTGATCAGGGAGTCGACGTTCTTGGAGAGCTCTTCGATGCCGTGAGCGGCGAAGCCCATCCGCTTCTTCCCTTCGAAGGAGAACGGTTTGGTCACGACGGCAACGGTCAGGATACCCATCTCGCGGGCCACTTCGGCCACGATCGGGGCAGCACCTGTACCAGTACCACCACCCATGCCGGCAGCGATGAACACCATGTCGGAACCGGTCAGCAGCTCGCGCAGCGCTTCCCTGTCTTCCATGGCGGCGTCACGACCCACTTCCGGGTTGGCCCCGGCACCCAGACCCTTGGTGATGCCACCGCCGATCTGCAAGGTGGTATTGGCACTGGAGTTGCGCAGTGCCTGGGCGTCGGTGTTCACGGTGATGAACTCGACACCTTCGATGTTTTGACGAACCATGTGCTCGACTGCGTTGCCGCCGCCGCCACCCACACCTATCACCTTGATGACGGCTTCGTCAGTGTGGCTATCCATAAATTCAAACATGTTGTCTCTCCGCTTTATTTGCCTGACTCAGCAAAATCTTTAGAACTCGCCACGCAACCAGTTGCTGACCCGTTTGACCAGCCCACCTACGCTTGCCTTGGCGGCATATTCCTTGTTACTGCCGGTGGATTGGTTGGTGCGGCCGTACTGCAACAACCCGACCGCAGTCGAGTACACCGGTGCCTGTACGTAGTCACTCAATCCCCGGATATTCATGGGCTCGCCTACCCGGACCTGGCTCTGGAAGATCTGCTCTGCGCACTCCACAATGCCTTCGATCTGGGCCGCGCCACCGGTCAAGACCACACCGGCGGCCAGCTGATGCTTGACCCCCTGTGCCTTCAATTCGCTCTGCACCCGCACCAGCTCGTCATTCACCATGGAGAGCAACTCGGTGTAACGGGGTTCAATCACTTCCGCCAGTGTCTGCCGTTGCAGGCTGCGCGCCGGGCGACCGCCGACACTGGGCACTTCGATATTGTCTTCCTTGCTGACCAGACGGCCGAGGGCACAGCCATAGCGCACCTTGATCGCCTCCGCATCCAGCGGCGGCGTGCCGAAGGCATAGGCGATGTCGCTGGTCACCGTGCTGCCCGCATAGGGAATCACCTTGGTGTGACGCAGGGCACCGCCGGTAAAGAGCGACATGTCCATGGTGCCGCCACCGATGTCCACCACGCAGACACCCAGCTCCTTCTCGTCTTCGGTCAGCACGGCGTAGCTGGAGGCCAGGGCGGAGAAGATCAGCTGATCCACCCGCAGACCCACCTTCTCCACACACTTCTCGATGTTGCGCGCCATGTCGTTGTGGCAGGTGATGAGATGCACCTTGGCTGCCATCCGCACGCCGGAGAGGCCGACCGGGTTCTTGATCCCTTCCTGATAGTCGATGGCGAACTCCTGGGGCAGCACGTGCAGCACCCGGAGCTCGTCAGACAACCGCACCGACTTGGCGGTGTGGATGACGTTGTCCACATCCTCCTGGGTCACCTCTTCGTCGGAGATGGGCACCATGCCGGTCTCGTTGCGGCAATCGATGTGCTTGCCGGACAGCCCCAGATAGACGGAACTGATCTGGCAGTCTGCCATCATCTCGGCCTCTTCCACCGCGCGGCGCAGGGACTTGACCACGGAGTCGAGGTCATTGACCCCGCCCTTCTCCATCCCGCGAGAAGCGTGGCTGCCCATGCCGATGACATTGAGTTCGCCATCAGGCAATACTTCGCCAACCAGTACCGCCACCTTGGTCGTGCCGATATCCAGTCCGACAATCAAATTTCTATCTGCGGTGTTGGTCATTCACTTTCTCTTCGCTTTTCTTCCAGCCAACTGCCATCCCGGTGTCGTATCGAAGATCCACGTAAGCAACCCGCTCACGGGGCTCGATGACGGGAAAGGCATCGATAAACCGCTGCAGACGAAGCGCGATATCCGAGCGCCCCACAAACAGCTGAATGTTGCCATCCAGGGTCAGTTCCCAGGCATGGCGGGGGGTCAGATTCACCCCCAGCAACTTGTATCCCTTGGCCGCCAGCAGCGTTTCGTACTGATGGCTGGCTTCCAGCACCTTGGCGGCCTGATCATCGGGCCCGGACAACTGCATCAGGGGCTTCTTCACCCTGTCCGGGGCACTGAATACCTCACCCTTGGTGTTGACGAAGCGGTTACCGTTCCAGCGAGCCGCCACATCCTGTTCCGTGAGATAGACCTTGATCTTGTTCGGCCACTTCTTTCGTACCGAGACCTGGGCCACCCAGGGCAGAGCGTTCAGACGCGCCTGCAATTCGTTCACATCCAGCTCGAAGAAGTTGCGAAGTTCGGCACCATCCAGCACGGCAGCACGCAACTCATCGGCCTTCAAATATTCGTGTTGCCCCTGCAGCAACAGCTCGCGCATGGGCAACCGACTGGCATCCGTCAGCCAGTCTTTAACATCCAGCGCAGTCTGGTAGAGCCCCCACATGACCAGGATGAAAAATGCCACCCCGGCGATGAAGCCCCCCTTGGTGCGCCCTTGTGCCCTTGCCTCCACCCGATCGATCCCCGTAAAACGCGCCATGCCGGCCACTTGCAGACCGGTTCGCCATTATATAGGCCTCGGCTTGGCGGTCAAAATACTCATTGGGCCCTCAGGCACCGGATTTCATGCTATCCACGCTCAATTTCATCTCGCCGAGACGACGGGCCAGCGCACCGACGTTCCCCGCCCCCTGGGTCAATACCAGATCCCCCTCACCAATCAGGTCGGCCAGCACCGCGGGCACATCGTCCGGCGTTGCGACAAAGATCGGCTCCAGGGTGCCGCGGGAGCGGATGGAACGGCACAAGGCACGGCCATCGGCACCGGGGATGGGCTCCTCACCGGCGGCATAGACCTCCAGCATCACCAGCACGTCCACCTTGGAGAGCACGTCCGCGAAATCTTCGTAGAGATCCCGGGTCCGGCTGTAGCGGTGCGGCTGGAACACCATCACCAGCCGCTTCTCGGGCCAGCCGGCACGAGCGGCGTTGATGGTCACCTTCACTTCGCTCGGGTGATGGCCGTAATCGTCCACCAGCATGGCCTTGCCACGGCCGGTTTCAAACTCGCCATATTGCTGGAAGCGGCGCCCCACCCCTTCAAACTTGGAAAGTGCCTGGATGATGGCCTCGTCGCCGATGCCGTCTTCGGTTGCCACCGCGATGGCGGCGGCGGCGTTGAGGGCGTTGTGGATACCGGGCAGGTTGAGAGTCACCTCCAGCTCACCCGCCCCTGCACGGCGCACCCGGAAGCGGCTGCGATTGCTGGTCTGCACGAAGTCCAGCACCTGCACATCGGCATCATCGCTCAGACCGTAGGTGAGGGTAGGACGGGCGATCTCCGGCAGCATACCGCGGATCACGGGGTCATCCACGCACACCACGGCCAGGCCGTAGAACGGCAGGTTGTGCAGGAAATCGATGAAGGTGGCCTTCAACCTGGAGAAATCGCCGCCATAGGTATCCATGTGATCCGCTTCAATGTTGGTCACGATGGAGACCATGGGTTGCAGATGCAGGAAGGAGGCGTCGCTCTCGTCCGCCTCGGCAATCAGATAACGGCTGCTGCCCAGGCGGGCATTGGTGCCGGCGCTGTTGAGCAGACCGCCGATGACGAAGGTGGGGTCGCGATCCGCCTCGGCATAGATGCTCGCCACCAGACTGGTGGTGGTGGTCTTGCCGTGGGTCCCGGCGATGGCGATGCCGTGACGGAAGCGCATCAGCTCAGCCAGCATTTCGGCGCGGCGCACCACGGGAATACGCAGCTCGCGGGCAGCCAGCAGCTCGGGGTTGTCCTGCTTGATGGCGGTGGAAACCACCACCACGCTGGCACCGTCCACATGCTCGGCACTGTGACCGACAAAGATGTGTGCGCCCAAAGAGGCCAGGCGTTCGGTCACCCCGTTGCGGGCCAGATCCGAGCCGGTCACCTGATACCCTTCATTGGCAAGCACTTCCGCAATACCGCCCATACCGGCGCCACCGATGCCGATGAAGTGGATGCGACGCACGCGGCGCATTTCGGGGATAACGGTACGCAGTTTTGCCAGTTCAACCTTGGTCATAGTTCTTTCTCAATTCGCGGCCACAGGCCACTTTCATTCGGTGACACATGTATTCGAGGAGCGGGTGGGTGGCTTTGGCCAGCACCCCGTCCGTCAATCTCGTTCGACTCACCCTGTCGCGAGCCGTTTGCACTCATCGGCAACCCGTTCGGCGGCATCGATGATGGCGACCCGGCGCGCGGCCTGGGCCATGTTCAACAGGGTTTCCCTGCGCCCGGCGAGCCAGGATAGGCGCGACGCCAGCGCCGCCGGCGTCAGCTCGGACTGGGGCAGGAACTCGGCCGCACCGCCGTCGACCAGGGTCAGGGCGTTGCGGGTCTGGTGATCGTCCACCGCATGGGGCAGGGGCACGAAGATGGCGGCCACACCGGCGGCGGCCACTTCGGAGACGGTCAATGCGCCGGCGCGGCACACTACCAGGTCCGCCCAGGCATAGGCATCCGCCATGTCCTTGATAAATTCACTCACCTCGGCCTCGACCCCCAGCCCGGCATAGGAGGCAGCCACGGCCTCCCCGTTGCCCTTGCCGCACTGGTGACGCACCTCGATGGGCACACCGGCAGCTGCAACCGCAGGAGGCACCTGCTCGTTGAGGACCCGGGCCCCCAGGCTGCCACCGACCACAAGCAGGCGCAGAGGATCGCTGCTGCTGCGCAGTTGGGGATCCGGCAGCGCCACCACCTCGGGGCGCACCGGGTTGCCCACCACGGCGGTGCGGGCATTGGGGGCGAAGGCACCGGGGAAGGCCATCAGTACCCGCCTGGCAATACGGGCCAGCAGCTTGTTGGTCAGGCCGGCGGCGGCATTCTGCTCGTGAAGCAGTAGCGGAATGCCGGACAGCCAGGCGGCCACGCCACCCGGGCCGGAGGCAAAGCCCCCCATGCCCAGTACCACATCGGGCTGGATGGTCTTGAGCACCTGGCGGGCCTGAAGCACGGATTTGATGACACGGTAGGGCGCCGCGAGCAGCCGCTTGATGCCGTTGCCACGCACCCCCTGGATGTCGATGAAGGAGATGGGATAACCATGGGCAGGCACCAGCTCCGCCTCCATCCGGTCGGCAGTGCCGAGCCAGTGGATGGTCCAGCCCTGGGCCTTGAGGCGATCGGCGACGGCCAGGCCGGGGAACACATGGCCCCCGGTACCACCCGCCATCACCAGTAACGTCTTGCTCACGCAACCTCCCGCACGCGCGCCTGGGCACTCGCCTGGCGCAACTCGAAATCGATACGAATCAACATGCTCACCGCCACCATCATGATGATGAGACTGGAGCCGCCATAACTGACCAGCGGCAGGGTCAGCCCCTTGGTAGGCATCATGCCGCTGGCGGCACCGACGTTGACGAAAGTCTGGAAGCTGAACCAGATGCCGATGCCGATGGCCAGATAACCTTCATAGAGCCGCTCGGCCACCAGCGCCTGGTGACCCAGCTTGAGCGCCTTCACCGCCAGCGCAAAAATCAGGAAGAGTGCGCCAAGCACCCCCACGTAGCCCAGCTCTTCGCCCAGAATGGCGAACACGAAGTCGGTGTGGGCCTCCGGCAGGTACTCCATCTTCTGGATGGAGTTGCCGAGCCCCTCGCCAAACCAGCTCCCCCGACCAAAGGCCATCAGGGACTGGGTCAGCTGATAGCCGCTGCCAAAGGGATCGGCCCAAGGGTCGAGGAAGGAGGTCACCCGCCGCATCCGGTAGGGCTCCGCGATGATCAGGGTCACCACGGCGCTCACCCCCACCAGGATGAGACCGATGAACTGCACCAGCCGGGCACCGGCCAGGAACAGCATCCCGAGGGAGGTGACGAACATCACCACTACTGACCCGAGATCCGGCTGGGCCAGCAGCAGGATGGCCACCACGAACAGCACCGCCATGGGTTTCATGAAACCGATGAAGCGTTCGCGCACCTCGCTCTGGCGGCGCACCAGATAGCCCGCCAGATAGACGAACAGCGCCAGCTTGCCGAACTCGGCCGGCTGCAAGTTGAAGGGGCCAAGCGGCAGCCAGCGTACCGAACCGTTGACGCTGCGGCCCACCAGCAACACCATCACCAGCAGCACGATGGCCAGCAACAACATGGGGCCGTTGTAGTGCTGCCAGCGTGCCATGGGCACCTGCAACACGAACCAGGAGATACCCAGCGCCATCACGAGGAACATGCCGTGGCGCTTCACGAACATGAAGGGATCGTTGTTGATGGCGATCCCCTCAGGAATGGAAGCGGACGCCACTATTACCAGCCCGACGCCCATCAGGGCGAGGGCCAGTACCACCAGTTGCCGATCATAAAGACCGGCGGGGCGCGCCGGTAGCAACCAGCGCTGCAAGAATCCCGCAACCACGCGCAGGGCGTTCATAAGCCCATCACCAGTTCGGTGAAGCGATCGCCGCGCGCTTCAAAGGATTTGAACTGATCCAGGCTCGCGCAGGCCGGCGCCAGCAGCACCCAGTCTCCGGGCCTGGCATCGGCCGCCGCCTTGGCGACAGCAGCGTCAAGATCGGCAACCCGCTCGGTCTGTTCGCCCAGGGCCAGCAGCACCTCGGCATCCTGGCCAAAGCAGTACATGTGATCGATCTGGCTGCCGAGCAGCGCCTGCACCGGGCCGAAGTCCTGCCCCTTGCCTTGGCCACCGGCCAGCAGCAGCAGGCGGCCCTTGACCGCTTCACGCACCCCGGCCACGGCGGCCAGGGTCGCCCCCACGTTGGTGGCCTTGGAGTCGTTGATCCAGCGCACCCCATTTACCTCCCGCACGAAGCGGGCACGGTGAGGCAGGCCTTCAAAGCGGCGCAGCACGGCAAGTTGTGCCTCGCGGGGAATGCCCACCGCATCGCACAGGGCCATGGCCGCCAGGGCATTGGCCTGGTTGTGGGCACCCACTATCTTCATCTCGTCCACCGCCAGGAGCGGCTCGCCGTGCAAAGTCAGCCAGTGACGGCCCTCCAGCTCGCAGCGACCGTAGCCGTTGCAGTCGAGGCCGAAACTCTGCCACACCTGACCCACATCGGGCAGGGTCTGGGGATCGTCGCGATTGATCAGGATGTGCTGGGAGTGCTGATGGATCTCCATCTTGGCGGCGCGGTAATCCGCCATGCCGGCATAGCGATCCATATGATCTTCACTGAGGTTCAGGACCACGGAGGCGGCGGCCCGCAGGCTGTAGGTGGTCTCGAGCTGGAAGCTGGAGAGCTCCAGCACGCAGAGATCCATGGGCTGCTTGAGGAGTGACAGCGCCGGGGTGCCAATATTGCCCCCCACACCGACCTTGAGTCCCGCCTCGGCGATCATCTCACCCACCAGGGTGGTGACCGTGCTCTTGCCGTTGGAACCGGTGATGGCGATGACGGGCGTCTGGGTTTCACGCACGAACAGTTCGATGTCACCGACGATGCGCACCCCGAACTCGGCGGCGGCCTTCAACTCCGGAGTCGCCAGGGCGATGCCCGGGCTCGCCACTATCATGTGCGCCTGCTTGAGCCGCTCAGCGTCCAACCCGTGGATGAGCTCCACCTCGGGGGGAAGCTCGTCCTTGCCCGGCGGGTTGGCACGGGTGTCCATCACCAGCGGCGTGACGCCGCGGTCGAGGAAGTAATCGACGCAGGAGAGTCCGGTTTTGCCGAGTCCGATGATGATGACCATGGCTTACCTCACCTTCAGGGTGGCGAGGCCAAGCAGCACCAGCATGAGGGTGATGATCCAGAAGCGCACGATGACACGCGGCTCCGGCCAGCCCTTCTTCTCATAGTGGTGATGGATGGGGGCCATGCGGAAGATCCGCACGCCGCGCAGTTTGTAGGATCCGACCTGCAGGATCACCGAGACGGTCTCCATCACGAAGACGCCCCCCATGATCACCAGCAGGAACTCCTGGCGCACCAGCACCGCGATGGTACCGAGCGCGCCGCCCAGGGCCAGGGAACCCACGTCCCCCATGAAGACCTGGGCCGGGTAGGTGTTGAACCAGAGGAAGCCCAGGCCCGCGCCCACGATGGCGGTACAGACGATCACCAGTTCGGAGGTGTAGGGCACGTAGGGAATGTGCAGGTAGTTCGCGAAGTTGACGTTACCGGTCGCCCAAGCGATCAGGGCGAAGCCCCCCGCCACCATCACGGTGGGCATGATGGCGAGGCCATCCAGGCCATCGGTCAGGTTGACCGCGTTGGAGGTACCGACGATGACGAAGTAGGTCAGCAGGATGAACATCAGGCCGAGCTGGGGCATCACATCCTTGAGGAAGGGGACCACCAGCTGGGTCTGACCATCGTGGGTGGCCGTGGCGTAGAGGAAGACTGCCACACCCAGCGCGACCGCGGACTGCCAGAAGTACTTCCAGCGGGCGATGAGGCCATCGGTGTTCTTGCGCACCACCTTGAGATAGTCATCGGCAAAACCGATGGCGCCATAGGCCCCCAGCACGAACAGCACCAGCCAGACATAGGGGTTGTCGAGGCGGCACCAGAGCAGCACAGAAGTGAAAATGGCTGCAATGATCATCAGGCCGCCCATGGTCGGGGTGCCCTTCTTGCTGAGGTGGGATTCGGGACCGTCGTTGCGGATCACCTGGCCGAACTTCATGATCTGCAGGCGACGGATGAGGCGCGGCCCCATCCAGAGCTCCACCACCAGACCGGTGATGATCGACAAGATGGCGCGAAACGTCAGGTAGGAGAAGACGTTGAAGAAGGTGAAGTGCGGGGTGAGCAGTTCCGCCAGCCAGACTAGCATGTGGCTGACTCCTGATGGCCCTTGACCATCTCGACGATATCTTCCATGTGGGAGCCGCGGGCACCCTTGACCAAGATCGCGATTTCTTGATGTGTATTTATCATTTGCGCAAGCACTTCAAACAACGACGCCTTGTTATCGAAATGTCGGCCAGCCGCGGCATCTGCGGTGTGGCGACTCTGTTCCCCTACGGTCAGCACGGCATCGAGGCCCTGCTCACGGGCGTGGTGTCCGACCCGGGCATGCTGCGCGGCGGACTCCTCACCCAACTCTTTCATGTCACCGAATACCAGCACCTTGTAGCCGTTCATGGCGGTCAGGGCATCGATACCCGCCAGCACGGACTCCACGCTGGCGTTGTAGGTGTCATCCACCAGAGTGAGGCCACCCCAGCGTTGCACGCAGAAACGGCCCTTGACCGGCGCCATCTGCTCCAGCCCCGCCTTGACGGACGCAAGCAATGCGCCCAGGGCCAGGGTACCGGCGGCAGCAGCCAGGGCGTTGGCCACGTTGTGGCGACCCGGAATGGCCAGGGTCAGATTCACCTCTCCCAGGGGCGTCACCATCACGAACCCGGCACAACCCTGCTCGTTGAGCACGATGTCGCGGGCGTGGAACGGCTGACGCTGATCCTCAAGGGAGAAGGCGCAGTGGATGCCCTTTTCACGCCACTTCGGCCAGAACTCGTTGTCGGCATTGACGATGGCGGTGCCGCCCTCGCCTAACCCTTCGAAGATTTCGCTCTTGGCATGGAACACCCCTTCCAGGGAGCCAAAGCCTTCCAGGTGCGCGGCAGCGACGTTGTTGATGATGGCGGCGTCGGGTCTGGCGAGCGACGTGGTCCAGGCGATCTCGCCCGGGTGGTTAGCTCCCAGCTCCATCACCGCGAACTGGTGTTGCGGCTCGAGGCGCAGCAGGGTCAGCGGCACCCCCACCTCGTTGTTGAAGTTGCCGGCGGTGGCCAGCACCTCCCCTTCACAACGCAGGATGGCCGTCGCCATCTCCTTAACCGTGGTTTTGCCACAGCTGCCGGTGATGGCGAGGACTTTCGGATTGATGCGCTCGCGCACCAGCCTGCCCAGACGTCCAAGCGCCTTGAGGGTGTCGCCCACCACCAGTTGTGGAATGGCCAGCGGCAATTCGCGCTCCACCAGCAGGGCACTGGCGCCGGCGGCAACCGCCTGGTCGCAGAAATCGTGGGCGTCGAAACGCTCGCCGCGCAGGGCCACGAACAGCGCCCCCGCGCCCAGGGTACGGGTGTCGGTGCTGACCGCCGTGATCTCATGGTCGCCCCCGATCAGACGGGCATCGAGCACCTGCGCCAGGTCGGCAAGCCTGAGGGTCATCATTTGAATGACTCCATTAATGTGTGCAAGGCGGCTGCGACGGTTTCCCGATCGCTGTAGTGCCGCTTGTCGGTTCCAATGATCTGATAATCCTCGTGGCCTTTGCCGGCCACCAGGATGATGTCCTCTTTGCTCGCTTGACTCAGTGCCAGCTGGATTGCCTTGGTCCTGTCGTGCTCAATCTGCACGGCGCCGGGATCGCGAAGACCCGCCACCATGTCGGCCATGATCCGGGCCGGCTCCTCGGTACGGGGATTGTCGTCGGTCAGGATCACGCAGTCCGCATGCAGCTCCGCCATGGCAGCCATCATGGGACGCTTGCCGCGATCCCTGTCGCCGCCGCATCCCACTAGGCACCAGAGCCGACCGTGACAGTGCACCCGCAGGGCCTGCAATGCCTTCTCCAGCGCATCCGGGGTGTGGGCGTAATCGACCACGGCGAGCGGCGCATCACCACCGCCGAAGCACTCCATGCGACCGGTCACCGGTTGCAGTCTGGGAGCCGTCGCCAGCAGGTCATCGAAGTCGTAGCCGAGCACCAGCATGGCGCCCATGGCGCCCAGCACGTTGCTGACGTTGAAGCGGCCGAGCAAGGGGGCGGATAATACACCATTCCCCCAGCTGGAGTTAATGCGCGTATCAAAACCTTGTTGGTGGAAATGGGGATCCTGCGCCGTCAGTTGTCGTCCGGCATGGTTTTCAATCGGACCATGAACCCCGAAGGCCACCGCACCGGGATAGGTCGCCAGCCATTGCCGTCCCAGATGGTCATCGGCGTTGATGACGGCGCAAGGCTCATCCACCAGCTTCAGCAGCTCCTCCTTGGCGGCGGCATAGGCCTCCATGGTGCCGTGATAGTCCAGATGATCCCGACTCAGGTTGGTGAAGACTGCCGAGGCAAACGGCAGGGCCGCCACGCGATGCTGCACCAGACCGTGGCTGGAGACCTCCATCGCCACCAGATCAGCCCCCTGCTGCTGCAAGGCGGCCAGATTGGCCTGCACCTGGACCGCGCTGCCCGTGGTGTTCTCTGCTTCGATGAGCTCGCCAAACAGACCGTTGCCTATGGTGCCCATGACCCCGGCCTTGCCCCCCAGCAGGGTGCGCCAGTTGGCCACCAGCAGGGCCGTGGTGCTTTTGCCGTTGGTGCCCGTGATGCCCACCAGTTGCAGCTTTTGCGCAGGGTGACCGTAGAAATGACCGGCCAGCTCGGAGAGGCGAGCGGGAAGATCCCTCATGCCGATGCAGGGGATCTGGGTCGCCGGAGGGACGAATTCTCCGTCCTCCTCAAACAGCACGGCGGTCGCTCCCTGAGCCACCGCCTGTTCGATGAAGCGCCTGCCATCCACCTGATGGCCACGAATCGCCACGAAGAGCGAGCCGGGACCGACCCGCCGGCTGTCGAGCTGGAGATCGGTGAGGGAAAGCGCTGGGGCATCGATGCCGAAGCGGCTCATCAGTTGATCAAGTGTGCGGGGCGGCATGGGAAGCCTCCGAAAATGCGGGAATGCGGGCGCTCGTACACGCCATGGAAAACGCCCCGACAGCAGCGGGGCCGATGGAAAAAGCCGGATGCCCGTCAAGTACGCGGTGCGCCATTGTTGGCCTCCGTGCGGGCAAGCTTGGCGGGTACCTCGGGCGGGATCGCATCGGGACGGATGTTGAAGAGCTGCAACACGCCTCCCATGGCCTCCGCAAAGGGCGGGGTCGCCACGGCACCGCCGTAGTAGGCATCCCCCTTAGGCTCGTTGATCACCACCACCATGACGAAACGGGGATTGCTGGCCGGCGCGAAACCGGCAAACCAGGCCATGTAGTCCTTGCCATAGCCCCCAGCCACGGCCACCTTGGCGGTACCACTCTTGCCACCGACCCGATAACCGGGGATCTGGGCCTTGGGAATGGCATTGCTGACCACGTACTCCAGCGCCTGCAACATGGCAGCGGCGTTGTTGTGATCGATGACCTGCTCACCCTTGGGCGGCTTGGTCACCTTGATGATGGAGAGCGGTACCCGCTTGCCCTTGTTGGCCAGGGTGGCGTAGGCGGAGGCCAGCTGCAGCGGGGTCACTCGCAGACCATAACCGAACGACAGGGTGGCTCGCTCGATGTCGGACCAGCGGCGACGCTGGGGCAGCATGCCGCTGCTCTCCCCCATCAGGCCGCTGCCGGTGTCCATGCCGAAGCCCACCATGCTCAGGGTGTTGATCATCTCCTGGGCCGGCATCCGCAGCGCGATGCGCGACATGCCGATGTTGGAGGAGTAACGCAGGATGTCGTACAGGTTGGTCGCCTTATGGATACTCACGTCACGGATCTGCTTGGCCCCGATGAAGAGGGGGCCGCCCGGGATGAAGTCCTTCCAGCTGGTGACACCGGCTTGCAAGGCACTAAGCAAAATCAATGGCTTGACCGTGGAACCCGGCTCATAGGTATCGGTCACCACCCGGTTTCGCACCCGGAAACTCTGGTATTGGCCGCGGTTGTTCGGGTTGTAGGAGGGGGTGTTGACCATGGCGAGCACCTCGCCGGTCTTCACATCCAACATCACCATGGAGCCGGAGGTGGCCTTGTTCTCGTCGGTAGCCCGTTTGAGGGCGCGATAGGCCAGCGCCTGCACCCGCTGATCGATGCTCAGTTGCAGATCGTTGGCGTGCTTGCCCTCTTTCACCAGGCCCAGGCGCTCGATGACGCGGCCCTGCCTGTCCTTGCGCACTCGCATCTCGCCAGGGGTTGCGGTCAGCCACTCGTTGTAGCTGCGCTCAATCCCCTCGATGCCGCTGCCATCGATGTTGGTCACCCCCACCAGGTGGGAGCTTATCTCGCCGGTCGGGTAGAAACGGCGCGCCTCGGGGCGCAGATAGATGCCCCCCAGCTTCAACCCCTTGATGTACTCGGCCACCGCAGGCGTCACCTGCCGCTGCAGATAGACGAAGCGCTTGCTCGGGTTGGCGATGCGATGCTTGAGGGTGTTGATGTCGAGCTTGAGCACGGCGGAGAGTGCCAGCCAGGCACGCTCGTTGTGGATGGCACCGGACTCGTGCACCGTCTTGGGATCAGCCCAGACCGCTTCGACCGGCACGGATACCGCCAACTGTTCGCCATTGCGGTCCGTGATCATGCCGCGCACCGCCTGGGTGGAGGTGGTGCGCAGGGAGCGCATGTCCCCCTCCTGGCGCAGTCTGTCCGGATCGATCACCTGGATCCAGGCCAGCCGCAGGATCAGCCCCGCAAACGCGATGCCGATGAAGAAAACCAGGGTACGAAAGCGCCACGGGTAGAGTGAGGGTGCTTTCGCCTTGGCTTTGTCCTTTGCCGGAGCCTTGGTGGCGGCCTTGCGTGTCATGGTTGTGTAATTACCTTTTCAGTGGTCACCAGGGGACGAGCCATCTGCAACTTGTCCATGGCCAGACTCGCCACCCGGGAGTGCTCAGCCAGTGTGCCCTGTTCCAGCAAGAGGTGGCGCCACTCGATGTTGAGCCTGTCCTCCTCCGCCATCAGATCGTTCTGCTTGGCCGTCAGACCCCGGGTCATGTTGGTCACCAGGATCACCGCAAAGGCGGTGACCAGCACGGCGACGGTCAACAGGACCTGCAACTTGTGGCGCCAGAGATCCGCAACGATCTCCCTGGCGAGGTGAACGCGCACGTCGCTCATCGTTTACTCCGCAAGACGCTCTGCGACCCGCAGCACCGAGCTGCGGGACCGGGTGTTTTCATTGACCTCGTGGTCGGAAGGCTTGAGCGCCTTGCCGATCGATTTCAGCTTGCGACCACCGGCAAGCTGGGCTTCAGTCAGGGGAATGCCGTGGGGTACTTCAGGACCTTTCTCGTGCTTGCGAATGAAATGTTTCACCAGCCGATCTTCCAGAGAGTGGAAGCTGATGACGGAGAGACGGCCGTGAGGAGCCAGCACGTCCAGCGCGCCGTTGAGGGCGGTTTCGATCTCGTCCAGCTCGCTGTTGATATAGATGCGGATGGCCTGGAAGCTGCGGGTCGCCGCGTGCTTGCCCTTCTCCTTGCTCGGGTTGACCCGGGCAATCATCTCCGCCAGTTGGCGGGTGCGCACATAGGGCTCGGTCACCCGATCGTGTACGATGGCGCGAGCAATCTTCTTGGCGAAGCGCTCCTCACCGAAGGTTTTCAGCACCCAGGCGATGTCGTCCACATCGGCACGGGCCAGCCACTCGGCGGCGCTCTGACCGGAGGTGGGATCCATCCTCATGTCGAGCGGGCCGTCCTTCATGAAGCTGAAGCCACGTTCGGCATCGTCAAGCTGGGGGGAGGAGACACCGAGATCCAGCAGGAAGCCATTGACCTTGCCCAGCAGGCCGCGCTCGGTCAGATAACGGGTGATGCCGGAGAAGGGACCGTGCACGATCTCGAAACGGGGATCCTGGATCTTGGCCGCCTCGGCAATGGCCTGGGGATCCCGGTCGATGGCGATCAGACGGCCGTTCGGGCCCAGATGCTGGAGAATGAGACGAGAGTGACCACCCCGGCCAAAGGTACCGTCGACGTAGATACCGTCCGGCTTGATGGCCAGCCCTTCGACGGCTTCGTGCAACAGCACTGTGATGTGTTCAGCGGCTTGGGTCATTTATAAAGAAAAATCCTGTAGTCGTGGTGAACTTGCCCAGTCGTCCTCGGGCAGGCCCAGGATGTCGTCGTTGATCTGTTGTTGCCAGCGGGCTTCATCCCACAGCTCGAATTTGTTGAGCTGGCCCACCAGCATGACTTTCTTGTCCAGCCCGGCATGGCTGCGCAGCGGCTGGCTGAGCAGCAGACGGCCATTGCCATCCAGTTCGCATTCGGCCGCGTGGCCGAGCAGCAGACGCTGCAGGCGGCGTTCCGCCGGGTTGGTGCTGGAAAGGGTCTTCAGCTTGCGCTCCACCTCTTCCCATTCATTCAGGGGATAAAGCAGCAGACAGGGATGGGCGATGTCGATGGTGCAGACCAGCTGGCCGTCGCATTCGTCGCGCAGCCAATCACGAAATTTGGTCGGAATCGCCAACCGCCCCTTGCTGTCCAGGCTGATGGCGTGAGCGCCACGCAACAAATTGCAGTCCCCGAAAGGTGAGTTATGGGGGCTAGATGCCCAATAAAACCACTTTGATCCACTTTTCTCCACCATGAAGTTTAAGGACGAGCAGGGGGCTTTTCAAGCAAGGATCTCGGGCATGGGGAACATATTGACGCAGCGTGATGGGACTACCGATTAAATGAATTGATTTTCCACAAGTTATTTGTGTTACCCGCAACTCGATTAATTTTCAGCAATTAAAAAACTGACAAATTGCACGAATAAACATCAGCCATACAGGCCGCGCTTCTCCAGCGCCATCACGATATTCAGAACATGGAAAAATTCCACATAACAGATTGATATAAAATACATTTGTTAAACATAGCTAGCCCAACAGTAAATATCACGAGTCAACCGAGGCAGTACTTTATGGTTAATAAAAAGAGCCTTGCGATAAATCGCAAGGCTCTTCAGGAAAGAGGTCGGAGTCGGCCTGTAAGCCGGGTTCTGTACCGGGTTGCCCCGGGTAGCAATCATTCCTCTAGGCCAGCAATCGCTCGCTGGCTCAAGCAACCTACCCGCCCCCAACGCGGGCCGCGCCAATAGGGGCCTATTTGGTCTTGCTTCGGGTGGAGTTTACCGTGCCACGAACTGTTGCCAGTCGCGCGGTGCGCTCTTACCGCACCCTTTCACCCTTACCTGAGCCCTTGCGGGCCATCGGCGGTCTGCTCTCTGTTGCACTGGTCGTAGGCTCGCGCCCCCCAGGCGTTACCTGGCACCCTGCCCTGTGAAGCCCGGACTTTCCTCCCCTCCGCCCGTCTGTCCCGAGGGACACAACGACGAAGCAGCGATTGCCCAGCCAACTCCGAGGCGCGGATTATAGCCTCGCGAGACGGACGGGGTAAACCGTCAATTCCGGTTTACGGCAATTAATAGTGCTCGAGGCCGTATTTGTAGAGGGCGTTCTTCTTCACCCCGTGGATCTCGGCGGTGAGGGCTGCAGCCTTTTTGAGGGGCAGCTCGCCGACCAGAAGGCCCAGGGTGCGGATCGCCTCCGCAGGCAACTCGTCATCCACCTTGCTGGCACCGGCGACCACCAGCACGATCTCCCCGCGGCAACGGTTATCGTCCTCTCCGAGCCAGGCCAGCATCTCGGAGGCGGGCAGACCGTGGATGGACTCGAAGGTCTTGGTCAGCTCGCGGCACACCACCACCTGGCGCTCGCCAAGGATGCGAGCAATCGCTTCCACGGTATCCTGCACCCGGCGCGGCGATTCGTAGAACACCAGAGAGCGGGTGTCTTCGATGACAGCTTGCAGGCGATCATCCCGCCCCTTGGCCTTGGCCGGCAGGAAACCCTCGAAGGCGAAGCGGTCGGTGGGCAGCCCGGCGGCGGACAGCGCCGTGATGGCAGCGCAGGGACCGGGCAGCGGCACCACCTTGACCCCGGCTTCGCGACAACGGGTGACCAGGTGATAACCGGGGTCGCTGATGAGCGGCGTCCCCGCATCGGAGACCAGGGCCACGCTCTTGCCCTCCTTGATGCGGGCGATCAGCACATCCGCCTTTTGCTGCTCGTTGTGATCGTGCAGGGCAAAGGTCGGTACCGAGATCTGGTAGTGGCTGAGCAGGATCCCGGTATGCCGGGTATCCTCGGCGGCCACCAGATCGACGCTGCGCAGCACGTCCAGTGCTCGCTGGGTGATGTCGGCCAGATTGCCGATCGGAGTGGGGACTATATACAGGGTTGGGATGTCACTCATGGGAGCTCCGAGTGTCCCGACAATTGTGTCGCCATATTGGCCCGTTTACACTATGGAGAATTTCAACACTGGTCGGGGAATGAACTTGAACCGGGTTATAAAGCAGCTAAGTGTATCACGACTCTTCGGCATCCTACTCGCGGCAGTCCTGCTCGCCGCCTGTGCGTCGGAGCCCAATCAATCTTCCGGACAACCCGGCATGCCGTCAGCCTTCTCGGATCTGACCAAAAATGCCCAGTGGTATCTGGAGCAGGTGGATCCCGCCAAACCGGCAGAGGCCTTCGTGTGGCAGATGATGGCGGCGCGCAGCTATCTGGCGCTCGGCCAGGCCAAACCGGCTGCCGCCCTGTATCAGCAGTTGCAGAAGCAGGCGAAGAGCCCGGAGCAGCAGGCGCAGTTGCAACTGCTGCAGGCACACCTGCTGCTAGCCCAGGGCAACGCCAACCAGGCGCTGATCCTGCTGGAAGGCAAGCCGGATGTCGTGCTGGATGCCGATACCCAGAAGGACTGGTACCGCCAGCGCGTGGTGCTGCAGCTCGACATCAACAACAAGTTTGGTGCGGCCAAGTCGCTGATCCTGCTGGAACCTTATCTAGCCAAGAATGAGCTGGCCACCAATCACCAGCAGATCTGGTCACTGCTGAAAAGCATGACCCCCTCCACCCTGCAGGCGCTCGAAGAGGAGCCAGCTCCCGATGTGACCACCGGCTGGCTGCGTCTTGCGGCGCTGGTGAACGAGTTCGGGGCACAGCCGAGCCAGCTGGCCCGCCAGCTTGCCGGCTGGAAGCAGAGCTTCCCTAACCACCCTGCCCAGAGCGACATGCCGGCCGGCCTTGGGGATCTCGCTATCACGGACAACGGTTCGCTGCAGCAGATCGCCGTCTTCCTGCCGCTCTCCGGCAACCTGGAAGCCCAGGGCGCCGCCATCCGCAACGGCATGCTGATGTCCTACAAGGAAAATCAGAGCCAGTTCACCCTGAACTTCTACGATACCCAGGGCAAGGCAATGGGGGACCTCTACAAGCAGGCGATTCAGGAAGGGGCCAACATGATCATCGGCCCCCTGCTCAAGGATCAGGTGGAGGAGCTGCTCAAGTCGAATCCGACCGTGCCGGTACTGGCGCTCAACGAGCTGGACAAGCCGATCGTCAACGACAACACCTTCTATTTCTCGCTCTCCGCCGCTGCCGATGCGAGCCAGGCGGCCCAGTACCTCTATGGTCAGGGCTACCGCAAGCCGCTGCTGATCGCGGCACAAGGCCGGATTGGCTACAGCAGTATCAAGGCGTTTGAACAGGCCTGGGCCGGCGTCAGCCAGGAGAAGCCCGTGGTTGCCACCTTCGGGGCACGCAACGAAGTGCAGGGCATGGTCAAGAACGCTCTGAGCGGCCGTTCCACCGCACGAGCCGGGGAGATTGTCCAGCTGTCCGATGCCGCGCCGCGCAGCATCGACGCCGTCTATGTGGTGGCCAACAGCCTGGAGACCCGGATGATCAAGCCCTATGTGGACATCTCGGTCAACCCCATGGGCAGCCTGCCCATCTACAGCAGCTCTCGGGGATACGACGGCGGGACGACCGAGGTAGCCTCCGAGCTCAACGGCATGCATATCTCCGACATGCCACTGCTGCTGGGTGGCTTCGAGACGCAGCGTGAACAGATTGCCCTGCTCTGGCCCCAGACCCAGGGCGACCTGCTGCGCCTGTTCGCCCTCGGCTACGATGCCGTCAGCCTGGCAGGCAACCTGCCGCAAATGCGCAAGGTCAATGCTATGCAGCAACCCGGCATGAGTGGCCAGCTGAGCGTGGATCCCCAGGGCAACATAGTGCGCATGCTGGACTGGGCCACCTACCAGAATGGCAGGCTGGTCAGCGACAGCGCCGCCCCCCAGCTGGAGGATGCGACTCATGAAGAGGCTACTGACACAACTTCACCAGCAGTGGTTGAACCTGTTGCCGTCGGCAGCGACGAGCAAGGGACAACACTTTGAGCAAATAGCGGAACACTGGTTGCAGGCCCGAGGCCTGCAACCCGTGACCCGCAACTACCGCTGCCGTGGCGGCGAGATCGATCTCATCATGCGCCAGGGGGATACCCTGGTGTTCGTTGAAGTGAGATATCGCGCCAACGCCACCCATGGCGGTGCAGCCAGCTCGGTCACCCGGCGCAAGCAGCACAAGATCGTGCTGGCCGCGCGCCACTATTTCAAGCAACATGCCATCAATGAGGCCAACCAGGCCTGTCGATTCGATGTGATCGCGTTCGAGGGCGACCAGCCGGACTGGATCCAGAACGCGTTTTAAGAGGACCCCATGACTGATCCCATCAAAGAGAATTACACCGAAAGCATCCAGACCAAGATAGCTGCCGCCGAAGCACTGCCGGATGCCATCCATACGGCAGCCCAGATGCTGACCATCTGCCTGCTCAATGGCCACAAGGTGATGGCATGTGGCAATGGTCCCTCCTCGGCATTGGCACAGCTGTTCATTTCCGAACTGGTGAACTGCTATGAAACTCCTCGCCCCTCCCTGCCCGGTCTCGCCCTGACGCCCGACATGGCGACCATCAGCGCCATCGCCACGGATCACGGTTTCGAAGAGGTCTATGCCAAACAGATACGTGCTCTGGGACAACCAGGCGACATCCTGGTGGTCATCACCACGACAGGCAACAGCCGCAGCCTCATCAAGGCTGCGGAGGCCGCCCTCTCCCGCGACATGACCATCATTGTGCTCGGTGGCGGAGACGGGGGAGAGATCGCCGGTCTGCTGGGCCCCAATGACGTGGAGATCCGCGTTCCTTCCGCTCGCCGTCCTCGTATTCTGGAAGTGAACCTGTTGACCCTGCACTGTCTCTGTGATCTCATCGACCAGACACTTTTCCCGCAACAGGAAGACTGAAACCATGAAGAAGCCTATTCTCGCTCTTGCCCTGCTGACCGGCGTCCTGCTGCTGCAAGGCTGTGCTGCCGTGGTGGTCGGTGGCGCGGCTGGCACCGCCAAGGCGAGCGGCGATCGCCGCACCCTGGGTGCCCAGTGGGACGATCAGACCATAGAGCTGAAAGCCGCCAACCTGTTGGCCGACAACAAGCCCCTGAGCGCCGCCAGCAAGATCAGTGTCTACAGCAACAACGGCCGTGTGCTGCTGGTGGGTCAGACACCCTCTGACGCTTACAAACAGGAAGCGGGCAGAATCGTGAGCCGGATTGAAGGGGTTCGCCATGTCTACAACGAGCTGCGCCTTGGCAAACCAGTCAGTATCGGCGTGCGCAGCAATGACACCTGGATCACCTCCAAGGTGCGGGCCGACATGCTGGGCACCAAGAACTTCGACAGCGCCAAGGTGAAGGTTGTCACCGAGAATGGCGAGGTGTTCCTCATTGGGCTGGTCACCCGCCAGGAAGGGGATCAGGCCGTGGAAATCGCCCGCCACGTCAGTGGCGTTAAGCAGGTGATCAAAGCCTTCGAGTTTGCCCAGAATTGACCATCTGGCAGGATGAAAAAACGCAGCCTTCAGGCTGCGTTTTTTATTTGATGACTTTCAGGGTCGGGCGACCGCTCGGGCGCGGTGGTTCCGGCTCGGGGTCAACCGACGTTGGTGTCTGTGCCTGTTCCAGCCAGAGGTCATACCCGGGCTCCGGCGGGAACAGGGTCCCCACTCCGTTCTCCCTGGCATGGATGGCCAGTACGGCCGCCATGGGGATATAGACCTGCTGCGATACGCCACCGAAACGGGCGCTGAAGCTGACAGCGTCATTGTCCATGTGGAACTGGCCCACGGCCCGGGGGGCGATGTTCAGAACAATCTGGCCATCCTGCACGAACTGCATCGGTACCATCACATGGGGAATGTTGGCATTGACCACCAGATGGGGTGTCAGATCGTTATCCAGCAACCAGTCAAAAAACGCCCGCAGCAGATACGGGCGACTGGGTGTCATTGTCGGTTCCATGCTCATACGCCGGCACGGATCTCGCGCTCGGCCTCGGTCAGGGAAGCCTGGAAGGATTCACGCTCGAACAGGCGTACCATGTAAGCCTTCAGCTCTTTGGCGCCACGGCCGGTGAAATCGATGCCCAGGCTCGGCAGACGCCACAGCAACGGCGCCATGTAGCAGTCGACCAGACCGAACTCTTCGCTCATGAAGTAGGGCATCTCGCCGAAGATGGGGGCGATGGCCAGCAGGTTGTCGCGCAACTCGGCACGGGCGGCTTCGGTATCGGTGCCCGCCATGATCTTGTCGGCCAGAGAGTACCAGTCCAGCTCGATGCGGTGCATCATCAAACGGCTGTTGCCGCGCGCGACCGGATAAACCGGCATCAGGGGCGGATGCGGGAAACGCTCGTCCAGATACTCCATGATGATGCGCGAGGTGTACAACGCCAGCTCGCGATCCACCAGAGTCGGTACAGTGTTGTACGGGTTCAGCTCGGCCAGCTCATCCGGCAGGTTGGCAGGATCAACCTGGCAGATATCCACGCTAACACCCTTCTCCGCCAGGACAATACGCACCTGATGGCTGAACATATCGTTGGCACCGGAAAACAGCGTCATTACCGAACGCTTATTGGCAGCTACAGCCATTGAACCCTCCCGTCATTAAAAAGCAGAAACGGCAATGAAGCATGTCTGTCTTCATTGCCGTGCGTCATATTACTCCGATCTGGTCGCTTAGTGAACGTCGCGCCAGAATTCCTTCTTCAACAGCACAGTGAAGATGAAGAAGATAGCGATGAATCCGAGTACCCAGAAGCCCATGCGTTCGCGCTCCTGCTGCACCGGCTCAGCCGAGTAGACCAAGAAGTTTACCAGATCCAGTACCGTCTGATCATATTCTTCGTTGTTCATTTCACCGTTGCCGTCAGATTTGATGCTGACGACTTGCTGCATCTCCACGCCATCCAGGGTGTGCGTCTCGAACTCGGCGCGGGGCGTCCCCTGCAACGGCTCCAGCACATGGGGCATACCCACGGACGGGAAGACGGCGTTGTTCACCCCGAATGGACGGGTCTCGTCCACGTAGAAGGAACGCAGATAGGTGTAGATCCAGTCTGCACCACGCACCCGGGCAACCAGGGTCAGGTCGGGGGGCTGCGCGCCGAACCAGCGCGCAGCATCCTTCTCGGACATGGCGCTCTTCATCAGATCGCCGATCTTGGCGCCGGTGAAGACCAGGTTCTCCTTCATCAGATCGTCCGGAATGCCGATGTCGGCCGCCACCCGGTTATAACGCTGGTACTGGGTGGAGTGACAGCCGGCACAGTAGTTCATGAAGGTGGCGGCCCCCCGTTGCAGGGATGCCTTGTCACTCAGATCGTACTCCGCCTTGTCGAGAGGGAAGCCACCGCCAGAGGCCAACACCAGACCAGGCAGCAGGGCCAGCACTGCAAAAATTATTCTTTTCATTTGAATGTCACCCTCTCCGGCAGCGGCTTGGTGTTCTCATTCTTGCTGTAGAAGAACAACAGGACGAAGAATCCGAAATAACCCAGAGTACAGAGTTGTGCAATCAGCGTCAGGGTCGGGGTTGATGGCAGCACGCCCAGCACCCCCAGGATAATGAAGCAGACCACGAACTGGGCGATGTTCAGCTTGTGCAGGGTGCTGCGGTAACGCACCGAGCGCACCTTGCAGCGATCCAGCCAGGGCAACAGGAACAGCACCACGATGGAGAGGCCCATCATGATGACCCCCAGCAGCTTGTCAGGCACCGCACGCAGGATGGCGTAGAAGGGAGTGAAGTACCAGACCGGGGCGATATGCGCCGGTGTCTTCAGGCCATTGGCCACCTCAAAGTTCGGTTTCTCGAGGAAATAGCCCCACATATCCGGCTTGAAGAAGATGATGGCACAGAAGAAGAACAGGAAACCGGCTACCCCGATCATGTCCTTCACGGTGAAATAGGGGTGGAACGCGACCGCATCCAGTGGCCAGCCGTTCTCGTCCTTGTGCTTCTTGATGTCGATACCATCGGGGTTGTTGGAGCCCACCTCGTGCAGCGCCAGGATATGCATGGCCACCAGCATCACCAGCACCAGCGGCAGAGCGATGACGTGCAGGGCAAAGAAGCGGTTCAGGGTTGCACCCGAGATGACATAGTCCCCCCGGATCCACAGGGTCAGATCGTCACCGATAACGGGGATGGCACCGAACAGCGAGATGATGACTTGGGCCCCCCAGAACGACATCTGCCCCCAGGGCAGCAGGTAACCCATGAAGGCCTCGGCCATCAGTACCAGGAAGATCAGCATGCCGAAGATCCACAGCAGTTCCCTTGGCTTCTGGTAAGAGCCGTAGATCATGCCGCGGAACATGTGCAGGTAGACAACGATGAAGAAGGCGGATGCCCCGGTTGAGTGCATGTAACGCAGCAGCCAGCCGTAATCCACATCCCGCATGATGTATTCCACGGAAGCGAAGGCACCTTCCGCCGAGGGGTTGTAGTTCATGGTCAGCCAGATGCCGGTGATGATCTGGTTGACCAGCACCAACATGGCAAGCGAGCCGAAGAAGTACCAGAAGTTCAGGTTCTTGGGCGCCGGATACTTGGCCATATGGTCGTTGTACATGGCCGTGAGCGGGAAACGATCATCGATCCAGCCCATGAGTTTGGCAAACATGGTCAGGCCTCCTTGCCATCGGCACCGACCAGAATGGTGGTGTCGCTAAGAAATTGGTATGGCGGAATGACCAGGTTCAGCGGTGCGGGGACGCCCTGGAACACTCGACCAGCCATGTCGAATTTGGAGCCATGGCAGGGGCAGAAGAAGCCGGAAGTTACCCCTTGAACCTGCTCGCCGAAGCTGTCGGGCAGATAGGAAGGGGAGCATCCCAGATGAGTGCAGATGCCAACGGCCACGAAGATTTCCGGTTTGATGGATCTGTAGCCATTGTGGGCATAGTCCGGTTGCTGTGGCTCGTCTGACGCAGGATCCCGCAGCTTGTCATCGTGTGCAGCCAGAGCATCCAGCGTCTGCTTGGTGCGCTTCACCACCCAGACCGGTTTACCACGCCACTCGACGCGGATTAGCTGACCCGGCTCCAGCTTGCTGATATCCACTTCAACCGGGGCGCCTGCCGCCTTGGCTTTGGCACTCGGATTCCATGACTTAATAAACGGCACTGCGGTAAAAGCAGCTCCTACACCGCCAACGGCAACCGTTGACCAGGTAAGAAATCTGCGGCGACCGGTATCAACTGGCGCATTGCTCATCCAAAAACTCTCCCATGTGGACTCCGCTCATTCTTATAGTGTCCCTGTTTACTTCTCCTCTCCCTCTGACAACTGCGATGGAAGCGGAGTGGCAATTGACACAGAAAGACCATGGAAATTTTAAAGAAAAGATAACAATTTGACAAGAAAGGGAGTCGATGGGCAAAAACAATAAATACACAATTTTTTGTCTTTTGTGACGTATGCTTAGCATTGTCACATGTAACATTACCAATAAAAAAAGCCTGGCAAATTGCCAGGCTTTTTTGACACTCCTGAGAGTGCGTACCAAAAGCGAATTAACGCTTGGAGTACTGCGGACGCTTACGCGCTTTGTGCAGACCGACTTTCTTACGCTCAACCTTACGGGCATCACGAGTAACAAAGCCAGCTTTACGCAGTTCGGAACGCAGGGTCTCGTCGTACTGCATCAGAGCACGAGTGATACCGTGGCGGATCGCACCAGCTTGACCGGAGATGCCACCACCGTTAACGGTGATGTACAGATCCAGTTTCTCGGTCATCTCGACCAGTTCCAGCGGCTGACGAACTACCATGCGGGCAGTCGGACGGCCGAAGTATTGCTCCAGGGAGCGCTGGTTGATTACGATTTTACCGCTACCCGCTTTGATGAATACGCGAGCAGTGGAGCTTTTGCGACGGCCGGTACCGTAGTATTGATTTTCTGCCATGTTGCCAGTTCCCGTTAGATATCCAGTACTTGAGGTTGCTGAGCAGCATGAGCGTGCTCTGCGCCTGCGTAAACTTTCAGCTTACGGAACATGGCACGGCCCAGCGGACCCTTCGGCAGCATGCCCTTGACGGCAGCTTCGATTACCATTTCCGGCTTACGCTGAATCAGCTTGTCGAAGCTGATGGACTTGATACCACCCGGGAAACCGGAGTGAGCGTGGTACATTTTGTCGGTAAATTTCTTACCGGTTACGTGTACCTTCTCAGCGTTTACAACGATGATGTAGTCACCGGTGTCAACGTGCGGAGTGTACTCTGCTTTGTGCTTACCACGCAGACGAGCAGCGATCTCGGTTGCGATACGACCCAGAGTTTTACCTTCTGCGTCCACAATGTACCAGTCACGTTTTACGGTTTCTGGCTTGGCAACGAAAGTTTTCATTAAGTTAAACCCAATTACCTGTTACAGACCCAATTGCTTATGGGGGCTCTCCCACAAACAACAAACGATGGCCTACCTGTACCCCTTCGAATACAAGTAAAGCTTAAAGTGTTGCTGTCTTATCGACAGCTGTAACGTGGGCCGGGCGATTATAAGTGAAGTTGCCTTAAATATCACCTGCTAATTTCACTGCCATGAAGCTAGCAAATGTCGCCCGGCCCTACCTGCCGCAGATGCCCATCCGACTGGCAGGCGCGGTATTGTGACTAAGGAAGGTGCACTCTGGCAAGGTATTCGTGCGATTGCATCTCCTGAAGCCTTGAAAGGCAACGCTTGAATTCGAAATTCAGCAGGCCTTCGCCATAGAGCCCGGTCATGGGGACCGCCGCCGATATGATGAGCTTGACGTGCCGCTCATAAAACTCGTCCACCATGGCGATGAAGCGGCGGGCCGCGTCATCCGTGCCGCTGCCCATGGGTTGCACATTGGCCAGCAGGACGGTGTGGAACTCACGGGCCAGTTCGATGTAGTCGCCCTGGGAGCGTGGAGTACAGCACAGCTGTTCAAACTCCATATAAAGCACCCCTTCCCCCACGCCCAGTGCACTCAGTTGGCGATGGTTGACTTCCAGTGCGGCGGCAGTCACCGCCCCAGTCCCGGTCAACTGGCTGAAATAACGATCCAGGTTGCTCCTGGCCTGCTCATCCAGCGGGAAGTGATAGATCTCTGCCTGTTCCAGGGTTCGCAGCCGGTAATCGACACCGCCATCGACATTGATCACCTCGCAGTGACGCTCGATAAGCGCGATGGCAGGCAGGAAGCGAGCACGCTGCAACCCGTTGCGGTAGAGATCCTGAGGGGGGATGTTGGATGTGGCCACCAGCACTACGCCATGGCCAAAGAGTTCCTGGAACAGAGTGCCGAGCAGCATGGCATCCGTGATATCCGAGACGAAAAACTCGTCGAAGCAGATGACGTCGGTCTCGTCGGCCAGCTTGCGGGCGATCAGCTTGAGCGGATCGGACTGACCGGTCAGCCCTTTGAGCTCGTCGTGCACACGGTGCATGAAACGGTGGAAGTGGATGCGCAGTTTGCGCCCCCCCGGCAGGCTCTCAAAAAAAGTATCCATCAGCCAGGTCTTGCCTCTGCCCACACCGCCCCACATATATAACCCCTGGACGGGGTCACGGGTTTTCGGCTTTTGCAGCCAACCCAGCAGGCCACGGGATCTGGTCGGAGTCGGGCTTGCGCACAGATCCTGATAGAGTCGCTCCAGGCGGGCGACTGCCATGGCCTGGGCCGGATCGGCCACAAAGCCGGGGCGCTGCAAATCCTGCTGATATTTTTGCTGCGGGGTCATCCTGTAAACCGCCTCCAAGTCCCTGAATGAGGGACAAAATGGTATCACGCTCTCGGGGGGCACGGTATAGTGCCAACGAGGCGTTGCGGTCCATCCGACCGCTTCAAATTCATCGTGTTAGCTGTAACAAGGAGCTTCTATGACTCTGTTTAACGGGATCCTGCTGGCGATCGCCGCCCTGATCATCGGCGTGCTGATCGGCCGCTTCTCTGTCCGTAGCCGGGATGCCGGACGCCTGGAACAGGAGCTGAAAAAAGCCCACAAGGAGCTGGAAAGCTACCAGGGGCAGATCACCACCCACTTCGCCGACAGCGCCGCCCTGATGGAGCAACTGGCCGAACAGTACCAGACCCTTTATCGCCATATGGCGGAACAGAGCAAGTTCCTGGCCAAGGTACAGGAACCACTGTTCCGCGAACCCGAAGTGGAAGAAACAGGCGATGCCGCCAACAGCGAGGAGCCGGGCCTTCCTCCCCGCGATTACGCCGGTGCGTCCGGCCTGCTCAAGCAGCCGGGCTGATCGTCGGTTGAACTAATTACGCTTTATCGTGGTCAGACCTTGACGATTGCACTGCAACTTTTTCTGGGAGCTGTTTCTCATATGCGTAAATCTCTTTCTGTATTCAGTGTCTTAGCCCTCAGTGTCGGTATCGCCATGTCCTCAGCACCGGCGCAGGCCGCACTGCCCCTGATGGCGAACAACCAGGAGATGCCGAGCCTGGCCCCCGTCCTCGAGCAGGTGACCCCTGCCGTGGTCAACATCTCCGTCTCTGGCAAGAAGATCACCCGCCAGCGCCTGCCGGAACAATTCCGCTTCTTCTTCGGCCCCAACATGCCTGACGAGCAGGTGAGCGAGCAGCCCTTCCAGGCGCTTGGTTCCGGCGTCATCATCGATGCCAAGAAAGGCTACGTGATCACCAACGCCCACGTGGTCCACGAGGCGGACGAAATCAAGGTCAACCTGAAGGATGGCCGTGAGTATGCAGCCAAGAAAATAGGGGAAGACAAACAGTCGGATATCGCCCTGCTGCAAATCAAGGCCGAGGATCTGGTGCAGATCAAGTTCGCCGACTCCGACGAGCTGAGAGTCGGTGACTACGCGCTGGCCATCGGCAACCCGTTCGGCCTGGGCCAGACCGTCACCTCCGGCATTGTCAGCGCCCTGGGTCGCAGCGGCCTCAACATCGAAAATCTGGAGAACTTCATCCAGACCGATGCGGCCATCAACTCCGGCAACTCGGGCGGCGCCCTGCTCAACCTGCGCGGGGAGCTGATCGGCATCAACACCGCCATCCTGGGCCCCAACGGCGGCAACATCGGCATCGGCTTTGCCATCCCGTCCAACATGGTGCGCGATCTCTCCGAGCAGATCGTGAAATACGGCGAAGTGCGCCGTGGCCAGCTGGGGATTACCGGCACCGAGCTCACCAGCGAAATCGCCAAGACCTTCGGCTACAACAAGAAGGACGGTGCCTTCGTCAACCAGGTCATGCCTGACTCCGCTGCCGCCAAGGCAGGCATCAAGGCAGGCGACATCATCATCAGCATCGATGGCAAGCCCATCCGCTCCTTCGGCGAGCTGCGTGCCAAAATCGCCACCATGGGGGCCGACAAGCAGGTCTCGCTCGGCCTCATTCGTGACGGCAAGGAGCAGACCGTCAAGGTCACCCTGAAGAAGGCGGATGACAGCGAGATCCTGGCCAGCGCCCTGCATCCGGCCCTGGAAGGGGCCAAGCTGAGCACCATCACGGACCCCGTGACCGGCGTGGCAGTCTCCGACATCGATCCCCGCTCACCGGCAGCCGCCTCCGGCCTGCAGAAGGGTGACATCATCATCGGAGTCAACCGCCAGCGCATCAACTCCATGGGTGAACTGACCAAGGTGTTGAAAAACAAGCCGGAAGTCCTGGCGCTGAACATTCAGCGCGGCGACTCCTCGCTCTATTTGGTGATCCGTTAAGCCCCTCACACCCGCGGCAACCGCCGCGGGTGATTTTTATCCATCGATAATGTTATTCTCTGCCCGCAGCCTGTACGGACGAGAAAGACATGAAAATCCCACCTCTGATCAGCTACTTGGGCAAGTCCGTCGGCTTTGGCCTCGCCATGGCTGCGCTTTTGTTGCTGGTGTTCCCCGATTTTCGCGGCGGCGCTCCCCTGCCGGGCCTCATCACCAACGCCCGCGAGCTGAGCTTCTCCTACGCGGCCCATCGCGCCGGCCCTGCCGTCGTCAACATCTACACCCGCAGCTTCGCCGGCAATCGCGGTGAAAAAGCCGAACTCAGACCCCAGGGGCTGGGATCCGGCGTCATCATGAACCAGCGCGGTCACGTGCTCACCAACTATCACGTCATCGCCGATGCGGACCAGATCATCGTCGCCCTGCAAGATGGTCGGGTGTTCAGTGCAGAGCTGGTCGGCACCGACAAGGTGACCGATCTGGCGGTGCTCTACATCGAATCGGACAACCTGCCGGTGATCCCGCAGGACCCGGATCGTCTGCCGGACGTGGGAGACGTGGTGCTCGCCATCGGCAACCCCTACAACGTCGGCCAGACCATCACCCAGGGCATCATCAGCGCCACCGGGCGTATCGGCCTCTCCAGCATGGGGCCGGACAGCAATGGCAGACAGGATCTGCTGCAAACCGATGCCGCCATCAACGAGGGCAACTCCGGAGGCGCCCTGGTCAATGGCCGTGGCGATCTGGTGGGTATCAATACCGCCGCCTACCACCTCAACGGCAATCAAGAGAGCTATGGCATCAGTTTTGCTATCCCCTACAAGCTGGCCAAGCGCATCATGGACGAGCTGATCGCCAACGGTCGGGTCATCCGCGGCTACCTCGGCATCTCCAGCGTCGAGATCAATCCCATCGTCGCTCGCATGCTGAACCTGGGGGACTTGCAGGGGTTGGTGGTGGAGAGCCTGGATCCCAATGGCCCAGCCACCAAGGCCGGTCTCAAACGTGGGGATGTGCTGCTCAAGATCAACGGAGAGGCCATCACCGGCGTGCGTCCTGTCATGGACAAGATCGTAGAGAGCCGCCCCGGCACCAAGCTCACCATCTCGGTGATCCGCAACGGCAAGCCGCTGGACGTCGATGTCATCATCGAAGAGGACCTGCGCTACCAGAATCAGACCCTGCCGACCAGCAGTGCGGCACCCGCCACCTGAGAGGCGGATCCTCGCAGGGCCCGACAGGGCCCTTTTTTGTGCCCGCTTTCCTCCGGCCCCGCTTGTGCGTGAGACAGCTCACACATTGCGCCAATAAACGATCGGGCGAAAGCGCCGTCAAAACCCGCCACCGATCACACTCCCTTGCCGCCAGTCCGCTCCTTTCCTCTTCTTGATCGCCAAAAGGGCTTCTTTTGATGCCTTTCCCTCCGGATTTCCACTTCGAATCGGAAAAAACCTGCCTCCTCCCGCACTCTCCTCCGCTTTATGGTGATCCCATCTTTTCTGCCAGCCTGGAGAGCAGACCTTGAACACCGACACCCATGACGCCCCCCTGACCCCGGACAGCCCGGCACTGCTGCGCAAGACCGACCTGACCCTGGCCCGCATTCACAACCTGCTGGCGGATCAGGGCATACGCCCCAACGACGTGCAGCAGCAGATGCTGGCCTCCCACGTCAAGGCCATGGTGTGGCGCTCCTACAGCGGGGAATCCCTGCCGGAGGTCGACCTCAGCCTGTTCGAGGAGATCTCCCCCCTCTCCCTGCGCCTGGCCGAACAGGTCGTCGCCTGGCTCGACCGCCTCGCCTACGAGGAGGCGCACCTCTTGTCCGTCCATTTTGAAGTGGCCAAAGAAAACGAACTCAGCTCAGTAAAAGGAGAAAGCTAAATGACTGCCATCAAACTCGTGATTGGAGATCGTCTCGGCAAGGGTCAGAAAGTGGGGGCGGGCGCAGAAGCCGCCGGCGCCACCGTGACCGTCATCCCCGGCATGGCCGCCGACATGAAGCTCGGTGATGTGATGAACAAGGAGCAGGCCGACCTTGGCATCTCCTTCTGCGGCAGCGGTGGCGCGGGCGCCATCACGGCCCAGACCAAATACGGCTACAAGTGCCGCTACGGCATGCGATCCATCGAGGAGGGTGTCACCGCCATCAACGAGGGGTGCGTGGTACTGGGCTTCGGCTTCATGGACAAGGAAGAGCTGGGCCAGAAGCTGATCGAAGCCTTCGCCAAGAAACACGGACGCGCCTGATGAAAGAGCACTTCACCACCCGGATCACGGTCAACGGCAAGGGGGCGACTCGCCAGCAGGCGTTCGCCGCCGCCCTCAGCCAGGTGCAACCCAGCCTGCTCAAGGAGAGCCCCAAGGTGATGCTGCGCATCGAACCCCTCGAGGTCGAGGTGCTCGAGGCCGAGGAGTCGGTACGGGTGGAGAAGTTCCTGTTCTTCTTCCTGCCACGCCAGCGCCACGAGTTCCGGGTCCGGCTGGCGATCACCGTCAAGGTCACCAGCCTGGATGTCGACAAGGTGGATTTCACCCGGGCCTGACCCCACAACCAAAAGGACAAGTTGGATGTTTCTAATCATTTTGATGAAGTCACTCATCATCGGCGGCCTGGTAGGCGTCGGGGTGGGGGCTGGCGCGGCGCGGATGTTCCACGCCCCGACCGTGCAGGGGATGGGCGCGTTCCGTACCCTGGGCGAGCTCAACTCCTGCGAAGGGGACCCCGCATCCCACTTCTCGTTCGGTCTGGGCTTCTTCTTCAACGCCTGGGCCTCCACGGTCGCGGCCGGCGCCTTCACCCAGGACGTGGATCACCGCATCCTGCCGAACTGGGGTGCAGCGGCCCTGATGATCAAGAACCGGGATCTCGCCACCACCCTCCATGATCCCAAAAAGATGGCCATCGCCTGCGGCATCATTGGTGCCATCGTGGTCGCCTTCCTCAACAGCACGGCCGCCGCCGTACCTGCCGCCCTGCAGGTGACCGCGGTCAAGGTGCTGGTGCCCGCCGCCAACCTGCTGGTCAACACCGTCATGCCGGTGATCTTCTGGCTGGCCGCCATCGAGGCAGGCAAGAAGTCCGGCTTCTGGGCCACCATCTTCGGTGGTCTGGCCCAGCTCATCATGGGCAACGCGGTACCAGGCCTGGTGCTTGGCATCCTGATCGGCAAGGGGGTGGAAGAGAGCGGCTGGAACCACGTCACCAAGGTGATGATGAGTGCCATCGTCCTGTTGTTCGTGCTGAGCGGCTTCTTCCGCGGCTTTGACATGAAACTCATTGAATCCTTCCACCTGGGCGTTCCCCTGTGGCTGGAAAACGTCCACAACCTCATGAGCGGCAAATAAGGGTGCACACCATGGATGAGAAACTGAGAAACAACTTCTGGTATGCCGACTGGTCCTTCCCCATCTTTGTCGGTCTGCTCTCTTCCGGCGTCTTCGCCGGTACCCACATGTTCTACCTCTACGGGGTCGGCGCCTTCAACGAGGTGGCCTTCGTTGCCATGCTCAAGGCCGGCATGGACACGGGGGCCTATGGTGCAGTCGCCGCCTTCGGTGCCAGCTTCCTGTTCGCCCGCATCATCGAGGGCTCCCTGGTGGGGATCCTCGACATCGGCGGCGCCATCCAGACCGGAGTCGGCCTCGGAGTACCCGCCCTGCTGCTGGGGGCCGGCATCATCTATCCGGTGGAAAACTTCACCGCTTCCCTGATCACCGGCATGGGGATTGGGATGGCCATCGGCTACGTGATCATCCTGGCGCGCAAGTTCACCATCAACCAGAGCAACTCCACCTACGGGGCGGACGTCATGATGGGGGCTGGCAACAGCTCCGGCCGCTTCCTCGGTCCCCTCATCATCCTCTCCGCCATGGGCGCCTCCATTCCCATCGGGATAGGCTCCCTGCTGGGTGCCCTGCTGTTCTACATCTGGGAGAAGCCCATCACGGGCGGCGCCATTCTGGGGGCCATGCTGTTCGGGACCTTCTTCCCCATCGCCCTGGCTTAATCCAAGGCCGTCTCTTGGGCGGCATTCAAGAACCTGTTTGCGCTCTGCCGCGAAAGGTCGTCAGCAAGGTGAAGAGCAGCGCAGGGGCCGGAGCGTATGGATAGACGTGAGAACTCCTGGTTACAAATACGCGAGCAGCACATGAGCCTTGGAAGCGGCCTCGCAGTAAGAGCACAAGCAGGCTCCAAGAGGGATATCAGCATGTACGACATGATCATCAGGGCGGGACGCCTGGGAAACGGGCAGCTTGTCGACGTCGCCATCAAGCATGGCAAGATAGCGGCGCTGGGTTCGCTGCCAGAGAGCACGGAGGCGAAGCATACCCTCACTCTGGGCGGGCAGGTCCATGTGAGCGCAGGCTGGATTGACGGCCACACCCACTGCTACCCCGCCTCCCCCATCTATCACGATGAGCCGGACAAGGTGGGCGTGGAATCCGGCGTCACCACCGTCATCGACGCCGGCAGCACCGGAGCCGACGATGTGGACGACTTCCAGCGTCTCGCCGCCACCTGCAAGACCCGGGTGCATGCCCTGCTCAACATCTCCCGCATCGGTCTGCTGCGTCAGAACGAGCTGGCGGATCCGGCAGACATCGATCCCGTCCTCGCCCAAGCGGCCATCCGGCGCCATCCCGGCTTCATCGTCGGCATCAAGGCGCGCATGAGCGGCAGCGTGGTGGGTGAAAGCGGTCTGCAACCCCTGCGCATGGCCAAGCAGATCCAGCAGGCCAATGGCAACCTGCCACTGATGGTGCACGTGGGCAACACGCCGCCGGATCTGGACGAGATCGTCGCCCTGCTGGGGGAGGGCGATCTGCTGACCCACTGCTTCAACGGCAAGCCCAACCGCATCCTGACCCCGGCCGGCGAACTGCGCCAGGCGGTGCGCGAGGCGATGCGGCGAGGACTCTTGCTCGACATCGGCCATGGCGGTGCCAGCTTCAGCTTCGAGGTGGCAGAGCTGGCCATTGCCCAGGGCATCCTGCCCCACACCATCAGCTCAGACATCTACTGCAAGAACCGCATCAAGGGGCCCGTCTACAGCCTTGCCCACGTGATGTCGAAGTTCTTCGCCATCGGCATGACCCTGGAGCAGGTGCTCGCCTGCGTCACTCACCAGGCCGCCGATGCCCTGCGCCTGCCCGGCAAGGGGCGACTCGAGATGGGCGCCGATGCAGACATCACCCTGTTCGAG
Source organism: Aeromonas sp. TW 6 (assembly GCF_013168745.1). Lineage (NCBI taxonomy): Bacteria > Pseudomonadati > Pseudomonadota > Gammaproteobacteria > Aeromonadales > Aeromonadaceae > Aeromonas > Aeromonas sp. TW 6. The sequence continues at coordinate 71,623 of NZ_JABERS010000006.1, forward strand.
GTGAGCTGCGGCCCCACTCTCTTTACCGATACCGAGGCCGGCGCCCGCAGCGGTGACCGGCAACTGCTCCCTCTCGCCGCCCTGGTGGGCGGCGAACTGGTTCTGACTCACTACGGGAAATCACACCATGCCTTCTGTGTATGAGAAATACCGGCTCAAACCGGTGATCAACGCCTCCGGGCGCATGACCATTCTCGGCGTCTCCACCCCCGAGCAGGGGGTGGTCGACGCGGTCAACTTCGGCCTCGGCCACTACTTCGAGGTGAAGGATCTGGTCAACAAGACCGGCGCCTACCTGGCCGAACTGCTGGGTGTTGAAGATGCGGTAGTGGTCTCCTGCGCCAGCGCCGGCATCGCCCAGTCGGTGGCCGCCGTGCTCGTGCGCGGCGACCCCTATCGCCTCGAGCAGTTGCATGCTCATGCCCACGACGTGCCGAGCGACATCGTGCTGCCCAAGGGCCACAACGTGAACTTTGGTGCCCCCGTCGGCACCATGGTCAACCTGGGGGGCGGCAGGGTGGTGGAGGCAGGCTACGCCAACGAGTGCTCACCCGCCCAGCTGGCCGCCGCCATCAATGCCAATACCGCCGCCATCCTCTACATCAAGTCCCACCACTGCGTGCAGAAGAGCATTCTGTCGGTGGCCGAGGCGGCCGAGGTGGCCAAGGCCCACAGGATCCCGCTCATCGTCGATGCAGCGGCCGAAGAGGATCTGCGTCTCTACTACAACCAGGGTGCGGATCTGGTCATCTACAGCGGCGCCAAGGCCATCGAAGGGCCCACCAGCGGCCTGGTGCTCGGCAGACGTCAGTATGTGGAGTGGGTCAAGCAGCAGGCCAACGGCATCGGCCGTGCCATGAAGGTGGGCAAGGAGGGGATCCTCGGCCTCACTCACGCCATCGAACGCTATCTGGCCAAAGAGAAGGAGAGCGGCGCCGCCATGGTCGCCAAGATGACCCCCCTCATCGAGCGCCTCAACCAGCTGCCCGGCGTCACCGCCAAGGTGGTGTGGGACAGCGCGGGGCGCGACATCGCCCGCACCGACATCACCTTCGACCACCAGCAGATCGGCATGACCACGGCGGAAGTGGTCTCCCGTCTGCAACAGGGTACCCCCGCCATCTACTGCCGCAGCTACAAGGCCAACGAGGGGCACATCGAGATAGACGTGCGCAGCGTCACCGTGCCCCAGCTCGACCAGATCCACTCCGCCATTGCCCACCTCGCTCAGGAGAACAACTGATGTCTCTTACCCCCAATTACTACCGCGATCGGGTCTGCCTCAACGTGCTGGCAGGTTCCAAAGAGAATGCCGTCGACATTTATGAGGCTTCCGAGGGCCACGTCCTGGTCGGTGTGCTCTCCAAGAACTACCCGGACATTCCCTCTGCCGTCGCCGACATGCAGGCCTACGCCAAGCTTATCGACAACGCCCTCTCCATCGGGCTGGGAGCAGGTGATCCGCGCCAGTCCGCCATGGTGGCCGAGCTGGCCCGCCAGTTGCAGCCTCAGCATGTCAATCAGGTGTTCACCGGGGTCGGGGCCAGCCGGGCGCTGCTCGGTCAAGCTGACACCCTCGTCAATGGCCTTGTCTCCCCCACCGGCATCCCCGGCATGGTGAAGATCTCCACTGGCCCCCTCAGCGCACAGCAGGCTGACGGCATCGTCCCCATCGACACCGCCATTGCCCTGCTCAAGGACATGGGCGGCAGCTCGGTCAAGTTCTTCCCCATGGGGGGACTCGCCTGCCGCACCGAGTATCAGGCAGTGGCCGAGGCCTGTGCCCGACACGGCTTCTGGCTGGAGCCCACCGGCGGCATCGATCTTGAGAACTTCGAGGAGATAGTGCGGATCGCGCTGGAGGCAGGAGTCGAGAAGGTGATCCCCCATGTCTACAGCTCCATCATCGACAGCGAGAGCAGCCAGACCCGGCCGGAGGATGTGCGTACCCTCCTCGCCATGGTGAAGGCACTGCTGGCATAGCAACCCCACAGGCACCGGTCCGATCACTGGGCGGTGCCTGGCTTGTTAATGACCCCCTTGTTAACATCGACCCACCATGCGCGACAGGAGTCCTCACCCCCTCATGACCAAGCTGCCCCACCCCAGACTCCAGCAACTGCTCGCCCTGCTTCACGCCGAGCCTCTGCCACAGGAGGAGCTGGCCCGCCGTCTCAATGTTTCCACCCGCACGGTGCGTACCGACGTGGCGACCCTGAACGAGCTCATTGCCACCCGGGGCGCCCACCTGATCCATCAGCGGGGCAGCGGTTACCAGCTCAAGATCTACAATCAGGGACTGTTCGATGCGCTGCTGGCCGCCCAGGGGCAGGAGAGCCCTCTGCCTCGCACCAGCCGCGAGCGGGTGCTGCACCTCCAGGTCTTGCTGCTGACGGCGGAACAGGGGATCAAACTCGACGAGCTGGCGGACACTTGGTATCTAAGCCGGGCGGCTTTACAAGGGGACATGACGGAGGTGCGGGAGCGGCTCGCCCACTTCGGGCTCACCATCGACAGCAAACCCAGGGTGGGGATGCGCATTGCGGGAAGCGAGATGGCGATCCGCGCCTGCCTCACCCAACTGCTCTGCCAGGAGCTGCTGCACCAGCATCCGCTCCAGAGCCTGTTGCCCACCCTCTGCCCCAGCAAGACGCTGGAGGTAGTGGGCAACCACATTCACGAGCAACTCGGTCGCCATCAGCTGCGCCTGGCCGACGAGAGCCTGCAGCAAGTCACCGTCTACTGTGCCGTCGCCCTGCTTCGCCAGGCGTCTGGTCACGAGTTGCGCCAGTTTGCCAGCGACGACATCACCCCGCCCCTGGCAGTGGTGGCCCGCGACATCTATGCCGAGCTGCCGACCCTGACTTCACCGGGGCAGGAAGAGATCGCCTGTCTCGCCATCCAGATCCAGGCTCGCCTCACTGCAGAGACGCCCCTGCTCAGCCCGGCCATGGCGGCCGAGAGCGAGCAGCTGACGGCGCACCTGCTGGGTTACATCCACCAGCACTACCCCTATGACCTGCGCGGCGACCCGCAATTGCGAGCCGACCTGCAGACCCACATCGGCGCCATGCTGCTGCGGGTCAAATACCAGATTGGTAGCCACAATCCCCTGGCGGACCACATCAAGCAGTATTACCCCCTCGCCTACGACATCACCCTGGCGGCCATCTCTGAGTGGATCAGGCAGACCCCCTACCGATTGACCCACCACGAGATCGGCTACCTGGTGATCCACATCGGAGTCGGCCTGGAGCGCCACTACGACATCGGTTACACCCGGCGCCCCCAGGCGCTGCTGCTGTGCGATGCGGGCAACGCCACCTTCCGGGTGCTGGAAGCACGCATCCGGCGGGAATACCCCCAACTGCAGCTGACCACGCTGGAGTCGGTGCGGGACTATGAGGGACTGGTGCGAGTCGAGCAGGATTTCGTCATCAGCACCCTCAAGGTGAGCGAGAAGAATGCTCCCGTGGTACAGGTCTCCCCCTTCCCGACCCAATACCAGCTGGAGCAGCTCGGCAAGCTGGTGCTCGTCGATCGCACCCGTCCCTATCTGCTCGACAAGTATTTCGATGCCGACCACTTCATGGTGCTTGATGAACCCATCAGCCAGGGGATGCTGTTTGATCGCATCTGCAGCCAGCTTGAGGCGGAGGATCTGGTGCAGAGCGGATTCCGGGGATCCTTGCAGGAGCGGGAGCGGATTGTCTCCACCCTGCTGGGGGACGGCATCGCTCTGCCCCACTCCCTCGGCCTGCTGGCGCGCCGCACCCTGGTCTATACCGTGCTGGCCCCCCAGGGGATCGATTGGGGAAACGGCGAGAGCGCTACCCTCATCTTCGTGCTGGCCATCGCCAAGGCGGATTATGAGGAAGCCATGGGACTTTATGATCTGTTTCTGGCACTGATGAACGAAAAAGCCAGCAGAAGTCTGCTGGCTTGTCGGGATTTTGCCGCTTTCAAGGCGCTGGCTCGCAGCGCACCTTGAGCACGCCGAGGCGTATTACTCCTCATTGAAGCCCGAGGTGAACAGCGCCACCACGGCGGCCAGGGCCTCCACCTCTTCGGGGCCCTCCACCTGCACCTCCACCTGTTTGCCCTGGGCGGAGTCCAACATCAGCAGGCCGATCACGCTGTCCGCGTCGGCCTCGACTCCCTCTTCGTTGCGCAGCAGCACGTGGGCATCGAACCCCTGCACCAGCTCGAACAGCATCATGGCCGGTCGGGCGTGAATGCCTAACTTGTTTTTGACTTCTACCGAGGCGGAAACGGTCATCTGAGCATCCTGTGGATCTGTCAGGCGGGGTTTGAACGCTTGTCCAACGTGCGATGGCGGATCTGCACGTTCTTGCCAAGCAACCGGAATGCGCTGGCCAGCCGCTCGGCGATGAACACCGAGCGGTGTTGTCCGCCGGTACAGCCAATCCCGACGGTCACATAGCTGCGATTGTTGCGCTCCAGGTGGGGCAACCAGGTCCCCAGCATATTCTCGATCTGCTGGATGAACAGCATGACATCCGGCTGGCTGGAGAGGTAGTTGGCCACGGGCTCATCCTTTCCGGTGAAGGGCTTGAGCTCCGGGATCCAGTGCGGGTTGGGCAGGAAACGGGCATCGAACACGAAGTCCGCATCCTTGGGAATGCCGTACTTGAAACCGAATGACTCGAACACCAGCACCAGCTCGTTCTCTTTCTTGCCGAGCACCCGGGTTTTGATGAGCTCGCTGAGATCGTGAATGCTGAGGTTGGTGGTGTCGATGCGCAGGTCGGCGGTCGAGGAGAGCGGTGCCAGCAGATGGGTCTCTTCCCGGATCGCCTCGTCCAGCGAAAGCTTGTTGCGGGACAGAGGGTGCAGACGGCGGCTCTCACCGTAGCGTTTGAGCAGGGTCGCGTTGTCCGCATCGAAGAAGAAGCTCGAAAACTTGACTCGCCCCTCGTTGCGCACCTGGCTCAGCAGGTTCTCCAGCCTGTCTGCCTGGGCAGGCAGGTTGCGCACGTCGATGCTGACCGCCAGCTTGTCATACTGGCTCTCCACCGACACGATCAACTGGGGCAGCAGGTTGACCGGCAGGTTGTCCACGCAGTAGTACCCGAGATCCTCGAGCACCCTCAGGGCCACCGTCTTGCCGGAGCCCGAACGACCGCTTACTACTATTAACTGCATCTTGTCCCCTCACGCCAACGTGGCTGTGTCAGACCCGGCCTCAGGCCGACGTCATGATCTGATAGAGTTCTTCGTCGCTGGTCGCCTGGCGCAGCTGGCGGCAGACGGCCTTGTCAGCCAGTTTGGATGCCATCAGGGAAAGAGTCTTGAGGTGCTGCTTGCACTCGCTTTCCGGCACCAGCAATGCAAAGAGCAGGTCAACCGGTTGATTGTCGATAGAATCGAAAGGGATGGGCTCGGAGAAGGTCATCAACACGGCGGTCGGCGCGAAGGCGTCGTCAATCCGGCCGTGGGGGATGGCGATACCGGCTCCGATCCCGGTACTGCCCATCTTTTCTCGCGCCAGCAGGCTTTCAAACAGGACTTGGCGGGAAGCGCCGAGGCGCTCTGCGGCCAGTTCACTGATGATCTCGAGCGCGCGTTTCTTGCTGGTACAAGGGACCGCACTCTTGGTGCAGTCCCGACTCAGTATGTGTTCAAGTTGCATAGTTATTTTTGATTTAACTTATCTTTGTGCTTGATGATCTGCCGATCCAGTTTATCCAGCAGGGTATCAATCGCCGCATACATGTCGGCATGCTGCGAATTGGCGAACACCTCTCCCCCGCTGACATGCAGCTTGGCTTCGGCGATCTGGTTCAGTTTTTCGACGCTCAACACCACATGCACGTTGTTGATATGGTCAAAGTGACGCTCGAGTTTGGCAAATTTGTTGTTCACATAGTCACGCAGAGCTTCGGTAATCTCGACATGGTGTCCGGTCAGGTTGATTTGCATAACGTCTTCCTTTTGTTTGCCTAAACCAGGCGTTTGCGCTGATTGGATGGCGGGATCAACAAGGATTCACGGTACTTTGCGATCGTGCGTCTCGCCACCATAATACCCTGTTCGGCCAGCAAATCCGCGATCTTGCTATCACTAAGCGGCTTGGCGGGGTTCTCCGCCGTCACCAGCTTCTTGATGAGCGCACGAATAGCGGTCGATGAGCACTCTCCTCCTCCCTCCGTATTGACATGACTGGAGAAAAAAAACTTCAGTTCGAAGATGCCGCGGGGCGTATGCATGTACTTCTGGGTCGTGACCCGTGAAATGGTCGACTCATGCATCTCCACCGCTTCCGCGATGTCGTTGAGTACCATGGGTTTCATGGCCTCTTCGCCGTACTCGAAAAAGCCCTGCTGCTGCTCGACGATGCAGCTGGCCACCTTGAGCAGGGTGTCGTTACGACTCTCCAGGCTCTTGATGAACCACTTGGCTTCCTGCAAATGAGAACGGATGAACTGGGTATCCGTGCTGCTGCGAGCATTGCGCGCCATGGCCGCATAGGCCTCGTTGACACGGATGCGCGGAGCAGAGTCCGGATTGAGTTCAACCACCCACTTGCTGCCCTTCTTGACCACGGACACATCCGGGATCACGTACTGGGATTCACTCTGGATGATGCCGTTGCCGGGTCTGGGCTCCAGTTGCTGGATGAGATCCAGCATCTCCTTGAGATCGCTCTCCTTGAGGCGGGTCTTGCGAGCCAGGGTGCGGTAGTCGCGATTGCCGAGCAGGTCCATGTGTTCGCGGATCACCTCTCTGGCTTCGTCGAGCCAGGGCAGGTCCGGCGAATACTGGCCGAGCTGGATCAGCAGACACTCTTGCACCGAACGGGCGGCGATGCCGACCGGATCGAAATGCTGCACCCGCTTGAGCACGGCTTCGATCTCATCCAGTTCGACTTCTACCTCCTCGCTGCTGACTGCAGCCTGAATATCCTCGAGGGTGGCAGTCAGATACCCGGATTCGTCGATGGCATCGATGATGGCAAGGGCGATGGCCGCATCCACATCACTGAACGGGGTGAGCCGCATCTGCCACAGCAGGTAGTCTTGCAGGTTCTCGGTGGTCTCCCCCTGATAGACGCTGTCTTCCCCGTCATGGATGGGGCCTGCGCTCTGGGCCGTACCGGCCGAGTAGACCTCGTCCCAGGTGGTGTCCACCGGCAGTTCATCCGGCATGCTCTCCTGGGCCATGGCATCGCTGGAGTCGAGTTGACTGGCGTCCTGTGTCTCTGTCTGACTGGTTTCCTGCGCCTCGTTCTCCTCTTGCTCCAGCAAGGGGTTGTTGTCGAGCGCTTGCTGAATTTCCTGCTGGAGTTCCAGGGTGGAGAGCTGGAGCAGACGAATCGCTTGTTGTAATTGTGGCGTCATGGTCAGGGACTGACCGAGACGCAACTGTAATGTCGGCTTCATCTACGTCGGGATATCCTTATGTTCAGCGAGGCAGTCACCTAACAAAAATGAGGGGTGCCCCCTTACTATAGACTGAATTGATCGCCCAAATAGACGCGCTTGACCTGCTCATCGGCGAGGATATCGGCCGGCGCGCCCTCGGCAATCATCTTGCCGTGGCTGACGATGTAGGCCTTCTCGCACACATCCAGCGTCTCTCTGACGTTGTGGTCCGTTATCAGCACACCCAACCCGCGTTCTTTCAGATGCTGGATGATCTTTTTGATATCGATGACTGAAATAGGATCAACACCTGCGAAAGGCTCATCGAGCAGAATGAATCTCGGCTCTGCCGCCAGCGCCCGGGCGATTTCCACCCGGCGCCGCTCCCCACCCGAGAGGCTCTGGCCCAGGCTGTCGCGGATATGGGTGATATTGAACTCTTCCAGCAACTGTTCGACCTTATCCTCCCGCTCTTCGCGGCTCAACCCCTTGCGGGTCTGCATGACCCCCATCAAGTTGTCGAACACCGACAGGCGCCGGAAGATGGAGGCCTCCTGGGGCAGATAGCCGATGCCATTGCGGGCACGGATATGCATGGGCTGCAGGCTGATGTCCTGCTCGTCGATGGTGATGAGGCCGGCATCTCGCTGCACCAGGCCCACGATCATGTAGAAGGAGGTCGTCTTGCCCGCGCCGTTCGGGCCGAGCAGGCCCACGATCTGGCCCGTTCCCACCTCCAGGCTCACATCGCTGACCACCATGCGGCGCTTGTAGCTCTTTTGCAGACCCGTTGCTTTTAACACTGCCATGGCTGTTGTTTCCTACTTCTTCTGATCGGCGGGTTTGTCAAAGTTCTCCACCTGATCCGGCAGGAACACCGTCTTGACGCGCTGGGTGGGCCCCTTGCTCTCGGCAATCATCTTCTGCTTGACGATGTCGTAGCGAATGAGATCGCCGGTCACCTGGCTGTCTTCCTGCTTGAGCTGGCCATTGCCGGTGATGGTCACCAGCCGGTTCTTAAGCTCGTAGCGGATGCTGTTGCCATGGGCATTGACCGGTTTGCCGTTGTCCAGCACCTGGAAGAAGGTGGCTGGGTTGCCATACGCGGTCATCACCTCGGCGCCCTTGTCGCCGGAGCGGATCACCACCACCTTGTCGGCCTTAATCTTGATGGTGCCCTGGGTGATGATGACATCCTCGCTGAAGGTAATGCGGTTGTCCTGCATCTCCGCCACCTGCTTGACCGCATCCACATAGACCTTCTCGGCAAAGTCGGACTCTTTGGCATTCAGGGAACCGCACAGCAACAGGGCCGTGAGGGCCAGATTAACGTTTTTCATTGAAATAAGTGGCATGGCCTTTATCCAGTAACTCGAAATATTTACGTTCCAGGTGACCCTTGAGGCCAACGCCCTCGGTCTGGAACTCCTGGCCCACAATGCTGATGTGCTGGTTGCTTCTCATCCCCTGCGTCACCAGATCCAGCTCCAGATAGGAGGTATCCAGCGTGGAGATGAAGGAAGCGGGCAGCAGACCGTCCAGATGCACCTTGTCACGGAGGATCACATTGTCATCGGTGTTGAGCACCCCGGTTTCGGCCGTCAGCTTCCATTCGGCCGCGCCCTTGTCATCGAACATGTAGACCACCGGCCTGGTGAAAGTGGCCTGCTCGAGTACCTGGTAGTACTCCGCATATTCGGATTCCAGCCGCTCGGTGCGCTTGCCCTGCTCGTTGAAGCGGGTCGTCACCAACTCTCTGGCGGTGAAGTCCGGTTGAAAATTTTCCGTCTTGGTGGTCGGCTCGGGGACCAGCTCGATCTCCCCCAGCTGCCAGGCCGCCAGCGCAGCCAGAAACAGCAGGCCGAACAGCACAGTCTGTTTGTTCATCGCGACGCCTCGGGTTGATAGTCAGCCAATCCCTGGGCCTGCAAGATCAGGTCGCACACCTCGCGCACGGCCCCGACGCCACCGCCAAGCCGCGTCACCAGGTCCGCCTTCGCCAGCACAAGCGGATGGGCGTCGGCAACGGCGATACCCAGGCCGCAAGCCTGCATCACCGGCAGATCGATGGTGTCATCTCCCATATAGGCGGCTTGCGATGCATCCAGCCCGAGCTTGGTCAGCAAGGCCTCGAAGTGGGGCAGCTTTTGGTCTGCACCCTGCACCAGGTGCTGGACTCCCAGACTCTTCATGCGATCGCTGACGATGCGGGAGTTTCGCCCCGTGATGATGGCAATCTCGATGCCCGCATTGAGCAGGGCACGCATGCCGGCACCGTCACGGGTGCAGAAAGTCTTCAGCTCTTCGCCGTTATTGCCCATATAGATGAAGCCGTTGGAGAGCACCCCATCCACATCGCACACCAGCAGGCGGATCTGCGCCGCCTTCTCGTACTGGCTGCGCGTCACCGGACCATAGAGGGTCGGTACGTCTTGCATCAAATTACTCCGGCTTTCAGCAGGTCATGCATGTTGAAGGCACCCAGCGGGTGTCTCTCCCCATCCACGACCAACAACCCGTTGATTTTCCTGGTTTCCATCAGCTTGACGGCCTCGGCAGCCATCATCTCAGGCCCTACGGTAACACAGTTCACCGTCATGACGCGGCTGATGGGGGTGTGATGAATATCCACCTGCAGGTCCAGAATGCGGCGCAGGTCACCATCGGTGAACAGACCGGCAAGCAGCCCTTGATCGTCCACCACCGCCGTCATGCCGAGCCCCTTGCGGCTCACTTCCAGCAGCGCCTGGCTGATGGTGGCATCTATCCCCACCTTGGGCAACAGCTCGCCGCTGTGCATCAGATCGCCCACTCGCAACAGCAACCGCTTGCCGAGGGACCCGCCCGGGTGCGACAGCGCAAAGTCATCGGCGGTGAAGCCACGGGCCTCCAGCAGGGCCACGGCCAGCGCGTCCCCCATCACCAGGGTGGCGGTAGTGCTGGATGTCGGGGCCAGACCGAGGGGGCAGGCCTCTTTCTCCACCTTGATGCACAGGTGCACGTTGGCCTCTTTCGCCATGGTGGAAGCAGGATTGCCTGTCATGCAGATGAGTGGAATGCCGCGGCGCTTGAGCACCGGCAGCAGGGCCAGGATCTCGTCGCTCTCGCCGGAGTTGGAAATGGCGATGATGAGATCCCCGGCTGAGATCATGCCGAGATCCCCGTGGCTGGCCTCGCCCGGGTGCAGGAAGAAGGCGGGCGTTCCCGTGCTGGCCAGGGTCGCGGCAATCTTGTTGCCGATATGACCCGACTTGCCCATGCCGGTCACCACTATCTTGCCGCCACAGCGCAGCACCATCTCGCAGGCGCGCTCGAACGCCTCGTCAAGGTACTGGTAGAGTCCATCAATGGCTTGTTTTTCTATGTCCAGCACCGCTCGGGCGCTGCGACGGAAATCGAACAATTCAGACACTTTTTCAGGCTTTACAGACATAAAGGCACAGCTCCGGGCCGAAATTTGCTGCGGGATTATAAAAAAGTCTGCCGAGATAAGCGAATCGGATGCGGAATGGGCGGTCATTGACGCAGGTTGTTACATAAAACTGTCGCGTACTTGGGGGGGAAACCCGCTCAATAGTTGTTCCTCGCTGTTGCTTAGACCTAGACTAGCCCATAAAATTCGCTCTTCATTTATACCGGATGGACAATTGTTTGAACGATGACCTGATCACCATCTCCGACCTGACCTTCAGTCACGGGGATCGGCTGCTGTACGACAGGATCAACCTGACCATTCCCCGTGGCAAGGTCACCGCCGTCATGGGTCCGAGCGGGATCGGCAAGACCACCTTGCTGCGCCTGATCGGGGGCCAGCTCAAGCCTGAGTCCGGTCAGATCCTGTTTGACGGGGAAGACGTTCCCACTCTCTCCCGTTCACGCCTGTACGAAGTGCGTAAACGGATGAGCATGCTGTTCCAGAGTGGCGCATTGTTCACCGGCATGACCGTATTCGACAACGTGGCCTTCCCGCTGCGGGAGCACTCCGGCCTGCCGGAAGAGCTGATCCGCACCATCGTCATGATGAAACTGCAGGCTGTCGGTCTGCGCGGGGCGGCCAAGCTGATGCCGTCCGAGCTCTCCGGTGGCATGGCGCGTCGCGCGGCCCTGGCGAGATCCATCGCGCTGGATCCGGATCTCATCATGTATGACGAGCCCTTCGTGGGACAGGACCCCATCACCATGGCGGTGCTGGTGAAGCTCATCAAGGAGCTCAACGATGCCCTCGGCATCACCTCCGTCATCGTCACCCACGACGTGAAGGAGGTGCTGAGCATCGCCGACTACGCCTACATCATCGCCAACCGCAAGGTAGTGGCACACGGCACACCGGAGCAGCTGCGCGAGGAGCACAATCCCGAAGTCGAGCAGTTCCTCAAGGGATTGCCCGACGGTCCTGTTCCGTTTCATTTTCCGGCAGGCGACCTGCTACAGGATCTGTGATGTTGACAAGTCAGATAAGCAAGCTGGGCCGCAGCGGTGTGCGTTTTATCAACGCCGTCGGCCGGGCAACCATCATGCTGTTTCATGCACTGGCAGGACGACCCCAGCCACGCAAGCACTTCCCGCTGCTGGTGCAGCAACTGTATGTGGTGGGAGTGCAATCCGTCGCTATCATACTGGTGTCAGGCCTCTTCATCGGCATGGTGCTCTCCCTGCAGGGTTACAACGTATTGAAGGATTTCGGCGCAGAGCAGAGCCTGGGGCCTCTGGTTTCCCTCTCCCTGCTCCGTGAGCTGGGTCCTGTGGTCACCGCCCTGCTGTTCGCCGGTCGTGCGGGCTCCGCCCTCACCGCCGAGATCGGCCTGATGAAGGCCACCGAGCAGCTCTCCAGCCTGGAGATGATGGCGGTCGATCCGCTGCGTCGGGTCGTGGCACCCCGCTTCTGGGCCGGGGTCATCAGCATGCCGCTGCTGGCCTTCATGTTCAGCCTGATCGGCATCTTTGGCGGCAAGCTGGTTGGTGTCGACTGGCTGGGGGTGGACGAAGGCAGTTTCTGGTCCGCCATGCAGGCCTCCGTCGACTGGCAGGACGACATCATGCAGGGCGCCATCAAGAGCCTGATCTTCGCCCTGGTGGTGACCTGGATAGCGCTCTTCAACGGCTATGATGCCAAACCGACCTCGGCCGGGATCAGTCAGGCGACGACCCGTACCGTGGTTCACTCATCCCTGGCCGTGCTCGGTCTGGATTTTATACTCACCGCAGTCATGTTTGGATAAGGGAAAGATGAAGTTCAGCAAAGTAGAATTTCTGGTTGGCGCCTTCATGCTGGCTGGCATCGCGGCCATTCTGGCATTGGCACTGCAAGTGGCGGGATTGAGTTTCAAACCGGAAGGAGAAACCTATACCCTGCGCGCCCATTTCGATAATATCGGCGGCCTGAAAGTACGCTCGCCGGTCAAGGTCGGCGGCGTCGTCGTCGGTCGTGTCAGCGACATCACCCTGGATCCCAAGAGCCAGGTCCCCATCGTTTCCCTGCAGATGCAGAAGAGTGCCGGCGAGTTTTCCGAAACCAGCACCCTCTCCATCCTGACTTCTGGTCTGCTCGGTGAGCAGTACATCGGTCTGGCACCGGGGTTCAGCGATGAGGAGATGGGCACCAGCATGCTCAAGGATGGCGACATGATCGAAGACACCAAGTCCGCCATCGTGCTGGAAGATCTGATTGGCAAGTTCCTCTACAGCCAGTCCTCCCCGGCCAACACACCCGCAACCAAGGAGTAACCATGTTCAAGAAGATCGCCCTGATGCTGGGTCTGATGACCAGCATGCTGTTCTCCCTCGTCGCCCGTGCGGATGTCAATACTTCGGACCCCTATGCCCTCGTGGATCAGGCCGCCCAGCAGACCTTTGCCCGCCTGAAGGCCGATCAGGCCCAGGTGAAGAGCAACCCCGATCACCTGCGCGTCATCATCCGCGAGGAGCTGCTGCCCTACGTGGACAACCGCTTCGCCGCCTACAAGGTGCTCGGCAACCAGATCAAACAGACGACCCCTGCCCAGCGTGACGCCTTTGTGGACGTCTTCACCGAGTACATGGTGAGCTCCTACGCGGACGCCCTGGCACACTTCGACAAGCAGACCGTCAAGGTCCAGCCTGGCAAAGCCGCCGAGAGCAACATCACCGCCGTCAACGTCAGCGTGAAAGAGGCCGGCAAGCCGGACATCTTCCTCGAGTTCAAGCTGCGCAAGAACAACAAGACCGGCGAGTGGAAAGCCTTCGACATGGTTGCCGAAGGGATCAGCCTGCTCTCTGCCAAGCAGAACGAGCTGGGTGGCCTCATCCGCCAGAACGGCATCGATGCGGTGATCGCCCAGCTGCGTGAACACAACGCCAAGCCGCTGGTGATCAAGTCATGATCCTGAGCGGTGACTTGCAGGCCCCGCAGGTCAACGATCTGTGGCAACGCCGCGCCGACTGGTGGCAGGACGACCGGCTCGAACTCGATGCCGTCACTACCCTGGATTCCGCCGGCCTTGCCCTGCTGGTCAAGTGGGCCAAGGCGGCACTGGCACGGGGTGCCACTCCGACACTGGTGGGTGCCTCCAACGATTTCCATACGCTGGCCAACCTTTACGGGGTGGCCAGCCTCTTTCATTCAACCCCGCTCACAACTGAGGACTCATAATGCAAGTCTCTGAAATTGAAGCGATACTCCTCGAGGCTTTGCCATTGTCCGAAGTCCATGTCAAAGGGGACGGCAGTCACTACCAAGTGATCGCCGTCGGCGACATGTTTGACGGCATGAGCCGGGTCAAGAAACAACAGGCCATCTATGCCCCGCTGATGGACAAGATCGCCACCAACGAGATCCACGCTCTCTCCATCAAGGCCTATACCGACGCCGAGTGGAAACGCGAGCGTAAATTCCAGCTGCCCTCCTGATTTGGTAAAGAAGTAAACCATGGACAAATTCAAGATCACCGGCCCCTGCACCCTCTCCGGTGAAGTGACCATCTCCGGCGCCAAGAATGCCGCCCTGCCCATCCTGTTTGCCACCCTGCTGTGTGACGAAGAGGTTCAACTCTCCAACGTACCGCGCCTGAAAGACGTGGGTACCACCCTCAAGCTGCTGGAGATGCTGGGCGCCACCACCAAGGTCAACGGCAACGTGACCGTGCTGACCGGCGCGGTAAACAATCATGTCGCCCCCTACGAGCTGGTGAAGACCATGCGTGCCTCCATCCTGGCCCTGGGCCCGCTGGCAGCCCGCTTCGGTGCAGCAGACGTCTCCCTGCCCGGCGGCTGTGCCATCGGTGCCCGCCCGGTCAACCTGCATGTTCACGGCCTGGAGCTGATGGGCGCGAAGATCGTCATCGAAGAGGGCTACATCAAAGCCCGCGTCGACGGCCGCCTGAAAGGTGCCCACATCCTGATGGACATGGTTTCCGTGACCGGTACCGAGAACCTGATGATGGCCGCCACCCTGGCTGACGGTCGCACCGTGATCGAAAACGCCGCCCGTGAGCCCGAGGTGGTCGATCTGGCCAACTTCCTCAACGCGCTGGGCGCCAAGATCCAGGGCGCCGGCACCGATACCCTGACCATCGACGGCGTAGAACGTCTGCACGGTGGCAGCTACAGCGTGCAGCCCGATCGCATCGAGACCGGCACCTTCCTGGTGGGCGCCGCCGTGACCGGTGGCAAGATCACCTGCCGCAACACCGACCCCAGCCTGCTGGAAGCCGTACTGGTCAAACTGGAAGAGGCTGGCGCCCTGATTGAAAAGGGTGACGACTGGCTCACCCTCGACATGACAGGTCGTACCCTGAAACCTGTCACCATCAAGACCGCCCCCTACCCGGCGTTCCCGACCGACATGCAGGCACAGTTCACCGTGCTGAACGCGGTCGCCCAGGGCACCGGCATGGTCACCGAGACCATCTTCGAGAACCGCTTCATGCACGTGCCCGAGCTGGTACGGATGGGTGCCGACATCGAACTGCAGGGCAATGTGGCCATCTGCCGCGACACCCAGCAGCTCAAGGGTGCCCAGGTGATGGCGACCGATCTGCGCGCCTCCGCCAGCCTGGTGCTGGCCGGCTTCGTGGCCGAAGGGGCCACCATCGTCGATCGCATCTATCACATCGACCGTGGCTACGAAAACATCGAGCACAAGCTGCAAGGCCTGGGTGGTCGCATCGAGCGCATCAAGGAATAAGCTGGCTTCACCATGAGCCGACGATAAAAAAGGCCCCCTCGCCAGGCGAGGGGGCCTTTTTCATGACTCCGAATGGCGGCACCCCCTTCTCCCCTTGCGGGAGAAGGGGCGGGGATGAGGAGGACAAGCAGACACACTTTCCCCAAGGGAGAGGGTCAAGGGCTCAGGCGGTCAGCCGCTCCAGCTCGCCGATAAGCCAGATGGCCTCCTGGCGATGGGAGCCGCACACGTCCGCCATGGGGCGAAAGCCGCCGCACACCGCCGGGCGCTCCGGCTGACCGAAGATCTTGCACCCCAGGTGCGCATCGAGCTGCACACAGGGCACACCGGCGGGCTTGCCATCCGGCATGCCGGGAATGGCACTGCTGATGCTGGGGGCGATGCAGCAGGCACCGCATCCCTGACGACATTCCATGTGATTTTTCCTCTGTGGGGCACCGCAGTGTAGCAAGGAGTCCGGTTTCTCCTAAGCCTTATCCCTGCCCGGGCATCCTGGCGCCCTGCAGAGCGCAAAAAGCCCGGCAGTGCCGGGCTTTTTGCTGCGGGAGTCAGCACATCACAGGATGATGTCGCGTACCACGCTGTCCTTGCGATCCAGGAAGTGGATCGACTTGATACGACGGCATGAGAGTACGTGACTTGCCGCCACCGCCATCCTCCTGCTTACAGGATGATGTCGCGTACCACACTGTCCTTGCGATCCAGGAAGTGGATCGACTTGATACGACGGATGGTGCGCGATTTGCCGCGGATCAGCAGGGTCTCGGTGGTTGCCATGACGCCGTCGCTGGTGATCCCTTCCAGCAGATCACCCTTGGTGATGCCAGTGGCCGAGAAGATGACGTTGTCATTCTTGGCCAGATCTTCGAGCTTGAGCACCTTGCTCACGTCGATGCCCAGCTCCTCGCAGCGCGCGATCTCCTGTTCACCCAGGGCGCGAACCTCGGGGCTGTCACCCTTGACCTGGTGGCGGGGGATCAGGCGAGCCTGCATGTCGCCGTCCAGGGCACGGATCACCGCCGCCGAGATCACCCCTTCCGGCGCGCCACCGATGCCGTAGAGCATGTCCACTTCGCTGTCCGGCAGACAGGTGAGGATGGAAGCGGCCACGTCGCCGTCGGGAATGGCGAACACCCGCACTCCCAGACCCTGCATCTCCTTGATCGCCTTGTCATGACGCGGCTTGGCCAGGGTGATGACGGTCAGACGGGAGAGGGGCTTGCCGAGCGCCTTGGCCACGGCCTTGAGGTTCAGCTCCAGGGCCTGATCGAGATCGATGGCGCCTCTCGCCTTGGGGCCCACGATCAGCTTTTCCATGTACATGTCGGGGGCCTTGAGGAAGGATCCCTTGTCGCCCACCGCCAGCACGGCCAGGGCATTGGCCTGACCCATGGCGGTCATGCGGGTCCCTTCGATGGGGTCGACCGCGATGTCCACGGCGTCGCCCTGACCCGTGCCCACCTTCTCGCCGATGTAGAGCATGGGGGCTTCGTCGATCTCCCCTTCGCCGATCACAATCTCGCCATCGATCTGGATCTGATTGAGGATGTGACGCATGGCCGCCACGGCCGCGCCATCGGCGATATTCTTGTCACCACGTCCGAGCCACTTGTAGCCAGCCAGTGCAGCCGCTTCCGTCACTCGGGAAAATTCGATTGCCAGTTCACGTCTCATCGCATATCCAACCTTAGGAGCTCGAAAACGGGCGGCATTCTACCACAAGGGCAAACCTTTGCGCGTAAAAGTGGCGACCAGCCACATAAATCCCGGTTTTCATCCCGCTGACATGGAACCGACACGGTTTGTTCATTGCACGGTCACCCGACTGTCATCTGTCACTTCTAGCATGGCCCCGTCTTTTAAAACAAAAGCTTGCAACACAAGGGATCATGATGAAAAAGCTGACAGTAGTAGCATTGGCTCTTACCGCCGCCTTCCAGGCTCAAGCCGTCGAAGTGTACAAAAACGAGAGCACCCTGCTCGACCTCTACGGCCGCATCTACGCCGGCCAGTTCTTCGGCGAGAAGAAAGAGCTGGACGCCAACGGTGACATCAAGAACGAATACAGCGACAAGCAGGGGGCCAACCAGTTTGTCCGTCTGGGCGCCAAGGTAGAGAGCGAGATCAACCCGGGTCTCAAGGCGCTGGCCCAGTACGAACTGCAGATGTACATCAACGACAGCGAGAAGACCGTCAGCGAGAACTCCGACAACCTGCGTACCCGTCTGGCGTTCGCCGGTGTCGGCGCCAACTGGGGGACCGTCACCTTCGGTCGCCAGAAGGGGGCTCCTGGCTTCCTGGCGGACTGGACTGATGTCTCTCTCTCCGACGGTTACGGCAACGAGGCACTGGGCGCCAAGACCGACACCTTCGCCACCAACCGCGCCGGCTCCGTGCTGAAGTACTCCGGCCTGTTCAACGGTTTCCAGGTTGATACCAGCTACAAGTTCGATGGCGGTGACACCGAAGAGACCTCCAGCAAGGACAGCGATGCCGCCTACGGTGCCGCCGTGGCCTACACCTTCCCGTTCAACCTCTCCCTGGGGACCGCCTACAACGTGGGCATCCGCGACAAGAGCGGTGAAGAGGATGCCAAGCTGTGGCTGCTCTCCGCCAAGTACGACAACAAGGCCCTCTACGCCGCCCTGAGCTATGCCGACGGCAGCGACTTCCTGGCCACTGGCAAGGATCACACCGGCTGGGAAGGGGCGCTGGGTTACAACTTCGAGAGCGGCTTCGGCCTGATGGCCCTGTGGAACAAGCAGAAGGTGGAGCAGGCTGGCAAGTCTGACTACGACTCCATCGACTACTACACCCTGGGTGCCCAGTACAAGTTCAACAAGAACCTGCGCGTCATCGGCGAGTACCGCATCAACAACCTCGACAGCCATGACAGCGGCAAGCTCAACACCAAGGATGACTTCCAGCTGGCGGCCCGCTACGACTTCTAAGTCGGCAACCACCTGACGACACGGCGCGCAGAGCACTCTGCGCGCCGTTTTTCATTTGGGAAGATCGCGTTGTCACTGAGGCTCAGAGCTTCTTCTGCCAGAACATGGCCCGGCCCACCTCGGGATCGAGCTCATAACCCGCAAAGCCGCTGGCACGATAGGCAGCCTGGGCCACCTTGTTCCCCTCCAGCACCTCCAGGGTCAGCTTGCAGCAACCGAGCTCCCGGGCGAGCCGCTCCGCCTCCGCCAACAGCTGCTTGCCGATGCCGTGGCCGCGATGGGCAGGGTGTACCGCCACGTCGTGGATATTGAGCAGCGGCTGACAGGCGAAGGTCGAGAAGCCCTCGAAGCAGGTGGCAACGCCAGCGGGCTCCCCATCGACCCAGGCCAGCAGCACATGGGCACCGGGTCGCGCGGCCAGGGCGTCGGCCAGATTCGCCTTCACCTCGTCCGCCAGCGCACTGCCGCCCCCCATCTCGTCCCTGGCGTATTCGTCCAGCATCGCGATCAGCGCCTCGCCGTGGCGAGGGTTGTGCAGATCCGCCCTGATGATCTCGACCATGTTTCTCTCCCTGTGTGTTCCGGATGGTGCGCCAAGGCGTGAGGCCACCATGGTAGCGTCCCCTCCGAACCGAACCAAGATTCCCCCGGCCTTTTCCCCGAGGTTCCAGCCCCCTCAGTGCCTGCCCGCCAATGATCTCTTTTTCTTGCATCTTCTCCTTGCAAGGTAAATGAAAATCAATATCATTAGCAACCTCTCGCGATGAGAGAAATCAATAATTACAAATAAATCAACAAGTTCAGGCCGATTGGTCGACAAAGAGTCACACCCAGATGAACCATTCCAACCCCCCGCGCGCCTTGCTGGGCGTCGCCTTGCTGGCGGTTTGCACCAGCCCCCGTGCCGAAGACGAAACTCTGACCGTGGTCGGCAAACGCAGCCAACATGAAGAGGTCGCCACCGCGACCCGTACCGCCACCCCGGCCAAGCTGGTGCCCCAGAGCATCGAGAGCGTCAAGGCAAGCGAGCTGACCGCCTTCGGCCAGCCCACCCTGAGTGAAGCCCTGACCGGCATCCCCGGCGTCAACGCCAGCGGCGACACCCGCTTTGACGGCGTCACCATCCGCGGTTTCAGCGCCAGCAATGACTTCTACCTCGACGGCCTGCGCGACGACATGCAATACACCCGCGACCTTGGCAACATCGAACGGGTCGAAGTGCTCAAGGGCCCCGCCGCCGTGCTCTACGGCCGTGGCAGCACGGGCGGCATCGTCAACCGGGTCAGCAAGGTTCCCCAGAAGGGGCAGGCCTCCAGCGTCAGCGCCCAGGTCGGCAGCTTCGACAGCCGACGCTTCGCAGCCGATCTCAACGGCGAGGCAGGAGAGCGGGTACAGGTGCGCCTGAACCTGGCCCAGGAGGACAAGGAGAGCTTTCGCGACGACGTGACCAGCAAGCGCACCCTGCTGGCCCCCTCCGTCAACTGGGAGATCACCGACACCCTGAACTGGCTGGTGCAATACGAGCGCAACGAGCACGATCGCACCCCGGATCGCGGCATTCCCGGCGTCGATGGTCGCCCGGCGGATGTCCCCATCGAGAGCGTCTACAGCGACACCCGCCGCGACTTCATCGACGATGTGGCCCAGTCCACCCGCTCCCGCTTTACCTGGGACATCAACGATCAGTGGCAACTGCGCCAGCAGCTCGGCTACACCACCCTCGACAGCCAGTTCGACAATACCTATGTCACCAGCGTCAAGGGTGACAAGGTGACCCGCGCCCGCTGGCAGCAGGATCTCAAGGCCAGCAGCCTCACCAGCAACACCGAGGCGGAAGGCCAGCTGCAAACCGGTCCCATCGCCCATCGTCTGCTGGTGGGCCTGGAGCAGGGCTGGCAGGATCGCACCCCCAAGCTCTACCAGAACGCCAGCCCGATCCCGGCAGGCAACCTCTATGATCCGGGCTCCCTGCCCACCTACGACGGCGCCATGAAACTCTCCAGCGACGCCCATCACAGGGTGCGCGGTGTCGGCCTCTATGTGCAGGATCAGCTCAGCCTGGGCGACTGGCACCTGCTGGCAGGCCTGCGCCGCGACGACTTCACCGTCACCAGCCGCCGCAACGACCTCGACAAGGAAGAGACCCTCTCGGTCACCAGCCTGAGTCCGCGCCTGGGCCTGGTGTGGAACCCCATCGAGGAGCATGCCTTCTACACCTCCTACAGCAAGACCTTCACCCCGGTGGGCGGTGAGCTTATCGGCATCACCCCGGGGGACAAGAACAACAACCTGGATCCCCAGCACACCCGGCTCTATGAAGGGGGCGTGAAGAGCGACTGGCTGAACGGCCGCCTCGCCACCACCCTCTCCCTCTACCGGCTGGAGATGTACAACAAGCGCAGCAAGGATCCGCTGGATCCCACCCGGGTGATCCTCACCGGTCTGCAGCGCACCGACGGCATCGAGCTGAGCGCCCGTGCCCAGCTGACCGACGAGATCTATCTGCGCGGCGGCGTCGCCATCCAGGATGCCGAGCAGGTCAAGGCAGACGCGGACCTGCAAGGCAAGCGGCCGATGAACGTCTCCCGCCAGAACGGCCAGCTGTTCGCCGGCTACCAGAGCGGCAAGCAGGGCTGGTTCGGCGAGACTGGGGTGACGGCGGTGGGGGATCGCTTCGCCGACAACGCCAACACCACCACCTTGCCCGGTTACGCCCGCTTCGACGCCCGTGCCGGCTATCGCTGGCCCCAGTGGGAAGCCCAGCTGAGCGTGGAGAACCTGACCGATCACGACTACTTCGTCAGCGCCACCAGCGCGGCCCAGATCATGCCGGGCACGCCCCGTCAGCTGCACCTGACCGCCGCCTACCGCTTCTGATCCTCCCTGTTTACCGACCCCTCTGGCCAGCGTTCGCTGGCCAGATTGTTATGAAGCACCGAACGATGACACGCAGAAAACTCCCCCTGCACAACAACAAGTGGGTGCGCCGCATCCACGCCTGGGCCGGCTTTGCCACCCTCACCCTGATGCTGCTCTACGGCCTCACCGGCCTCTGGCTGCAACACAGGGCCGTGCTGCCCCTGCCCGGTCCCCACACCGCCAAATCGAGCGAAGAGATAGTACTGAGCACGCCGCTGGCCAGCCCGGATGAACTGAAAGCCCTGCTGCAACAGCGTTATGCAGACATGTTCGAGGAGGGGCGACCCCAGATCACCCCGCCCCAGACCCTGCCCACACCATCCGGCTCTCTCACCCTGCCGGCCCGCTGGGAGCTGCGCGGCGTCACCCTCAGCCAGAGCGTGGCCGCCAGCTATGTGGAAGGCACTCTGCTGGTGCGCACCGAGCTGCAGCAGGCCAACTTCGCTGCCAGCCTCAACCGGCTACACCGTGGCATGGGCACCGGCCTGCCCTGGCAACTGGTGGGAGATCTGGCGGCCCTGGCCATGCTGCTGCTGGCCCTCACCAGCCTGCTGATGTGGAACAAGCTGCACGGCCCCGCCGGTCGCGGCATCGCCCTGCTGCTGCTGGGCGCCCTGGTCACCGTGCTGGTGGCCCTGCTCTAGCCCTTTTACCGACACCAAAACGGGATCCTGCTCCCGGCGGCGGTAACCTTGCCCGCACCTCGGGTAACAAAGGGTAACCGGCCGCCGATGGGGGTCACAGTTGGCGACCAGGCGGCTGGATAGGGAACGCCTGCGGCTGATAGGGTGCGCCCAGCTCCCGAACGCCACGAGGAATCATGCGCATCTCCAGCATCGAATGCGGGCGAGTGGTGGCCATCCTGGCCGTGATGACCATCCATCTCTCCCCTTTCAGCAACCCCTTCGACCCCGCCCTGTGGGACGGCACGCCCTACCCTCTGGTCGGGGCCGTCATCAACCAGCTCTGCCGCTTCGCGGTGCCGCTGTTCTTCCTGTGCGCCGGTTACTTCTTGCAACCCGCCCTCGCCGCGGGCCACCCGCTGACGGTCGCACTGCGCTACTGCCGACCCCTGCTGGGACTCTGGCTGGCGTGGAGCCTGCTCTACGTGCTGATACCCTTCAACCCGCTCGCGGCGGTGAGTGAGGGCTACCTGCCCGCCATGGCAGGCCAGTGGCAGATGCAGCTCGGGGATCATCTCAACGTCTGGTGGGTGGGCGGCATGATCCACCTCTGGTTCCTGCCCGCCCTGATGGTGGCGGTGCTGATCCTGGGGCTCTGCCAGCAGGCCCGCCTGCCAAGGCTGGCCCTGCTGCTGGGGGCCCTGCTCTACAGCCTGGCCCTGATCGGTGGCTCCTATGGCCCGCTGCTGCCGGGGGGCGAGTGGGCCCTGCTGACCCGCAACGGCCCCTTCTTCTCCTTGCTGTTCGTGGCTCTCGGCGCCGAGCTGCGCCTGCGTGCCTGGCAGCCGGACGCCAGGCGCTGCGCCCTGATGATGATGGCGGGGATGGGGCTTTATGCCCTGGAGGCCGCAGGTCTGCTGCGCGTTGCCGCCGTCCCCCTCGCTCGTCATGATTTCCTGCTGGGTTCGCTCCCCTGGGCGCTGGGGCTGTTCGGCCTGCTGCTGGCCAACCCCGCATGGGGCAAAGGCAGCTGGCTGGAGCGCCAGGCCTCCAAGGTGCTCGGCCTCTACTGTCTGCACATGATGCTGGTGGTGTGGCTGATGATCTTCGGCCCCCAGGGCAAGCAGGTGTGGTGGGAACTCCTCAAGGTACCCGCGCTGCTGGCGCTCACTCTGCTCGGCTACCGACTGCTGGCGGCCACCGCCCTCAGCCGCTGGTTGCTGCGGGCTCGCTAGAAACAGGACCCTGACCAGCCAGCAGAATGACGTGGTTCAGCGCAAAATCGTGCATCTGCTGGAGCAGGGGGATCAGGGCGACGCCAAGCGGGCTCAGGCTGTACTCCACCCTGGGCGGTACGTCGGGGTAGAGGGTGCGGATGATGACACCGTCGCTCTCCAGCTCCTTGAGCTGGGCGGTGAGCACCTTCTGGCTCACCTCGGGCAGGCAGCGGCGCAGGTCGCCAAAGCGCAGGGTCTGTTCGCGCAGATGAAACAGAATGGCCGG
The DNA here is from genome assembly GCF_013168745.1 of Aeromonas sp. TW 6. Taxonomy (NCBI): domain Bacteria; kingdom Pseudomonadati; phylum Pseudomonadota; class Gammaproteobacteria; order Aeromonadales; family Aeromonadaceae; genus Aeromonas; species Aeromonas sp. TW 6. The sequence continues at coordinate 95,165 of NZ_JABERS010000006.1, forward strand.
CTTCCATTTGCCGGTCAGCAGGCGCAATACCTGATAGGCGGGACAGGGCAGTGAGGACACGGTATGGCTCGTGAGTGGTTACTTTGCGGTAACTATGCCACGAAAATGTGCCTTCTTGCAGCCAAGATGCCGGCTTCCTATGATGCGGATTCCGTCAATCAACGCCCACGAGAGGTTTATCATGCCCAGCCTGCTGCAGATCCATTTCAACTTCCCCGCCGAGATGATGGGACCGGCCCTCACTGCTGCGGCCATGCCGCTGGCCGACTCCATCACCCGGGAGCCGGGCTTCATCTCCAAGATCTGGACCGAGAACCCGCGCACCGGCGAGGCGGGCGGCATCTATCTGTTCGAGGATGAGGGGAGCGCCCTCGCTTACGCCACCATGCATGAGCAGCGGGTGCTCGCCATGGGCGCCAGCGCGGTGCAGTACAAGGTGTTCGACGTCAACGAGCCCCTCAGCCGCGTCACGCGCGGTCTGGTGTGATCCCCTCGCCCAGCAGTAACCGGTAGCTGGTATCCTGCTGCCAGATGAAGCCCAGCCGCTCAAATAGCCGCTGGCTGGGCAGATTGTTCGGTTCGATATCCGCAAGCAGGGTGATGATGCCAAGCTGGCGGGCATAGGCGATCAGGGCGCTCAGCGCCTCCCCCATCAGACCTTGTCCCCAGTGGCTGCGGGCCAGCATGCAGCCCACCTCCGCCTGGCGCAGGCTGGCGCCGGCCGCAAAGCTGTGCAAGCCGCAGGTGCCCACCAGGCGGCCGCTGCCGCGTAACACCAGCCCCCACTCCAGCGACTCGCCGCCAGCCAGCAACCGCTCGACGCTAGCCAGCATCTGCGACACGGTGGCAAGGGAGGGAAACGGCGGCTCCCCGACGAAGCGCATCACCAGGGGATCCCCGTAGATGGCGAAGAGATCGGCAGCATCCCGCCCATCGAAGGGGCGCAGTCGCCCCCTTGGGGTCAGCAGTACGGGCAGTTCACGGGGCAGGGATGGCACGGAGTCGTATCGCCTTGTCTGGTCAAAGGAGTTCCATCATGAGGCTCAGAACCTCAGGGTCAAGCCGATATTGGCCTGCCACTGGGTGAGCAGCTCCCCCCTCACCCGAAAGGCGCAGATCTCGGGGTTGCAGAGAAACTGGCTGTCGTCGTTGACCAGGGCACCATAACCGCGCACCTCGGCCCGCACAGCCAGATGTTCGGTCAGGCGCGGCTGCACCCCGAGGGCCAGGGACATGGAAGGGGCCGTCTCGCTGTCGTAGGCATCGAAGCGGGTGACCCCGATCCCGGCACCGATATAGGGGGCCATCAGGTTGTCCGAGAGAGTCAGGGCCCCGGCAAACTGCAGGGTGTCCACCGTCAGCCTGTCGGGCAGTTCGGGGGACACCCGGGTCGACTGGTGGCTGTAGAGCAGCTCCACCATGCCGGGGTCATCCACCTCCCTGCTGATGAAGAGCCCCCAACTGCCGGAGCGCTCCCCTTGCAGGGTGTCGATGTCGCTCCCGTGCGGCGTGGGTGCCGGCTCGTCCATGGCCCGAAAGTCGATGGCCGAGCTGTATCCCGCAAAGGGAGTCAGCTGCCAGCCCGTCGCCGGGGGCTCGGCTGCCCAGCCCGCCAGGGGCAGCAGCAGCCCCGGCACCATCCCCATCGCTCCTCTCATGTGCTCATCCTTTGGTGAAAAGACCTGCGCAAAGCATATCAGAGCGCCCGTCTCTCACACTGGACGGGGGCTGTACCAGCCCCATTGCCCCGCTCCCGATGGAAAAATCTGTGCTCCCCGGGGTTATTCATCCGGGATTAACCTCGGCCCCGTAAGCTGGCGGCGCCACAGCGGTGGCATCAACAAACGAGGATCTCAGGAATGGTTGCCGCGCAACTCAACGACCCCCAAAGCACGCTCTCCGATACCCTGAGGGCCACCGCCCACGCCATCGAGGAGAGCCACATCAGCCTGCGCCAGATGCTGGCCCTGGTGGGCGAGCAGGGCATGCTGCTGTTTTGCGTGCTGCTCACGGTTCCCTTCCTGCTGCCGGTCTCCATTCCCGGCGTCAGCACCCCCTTTGGCCTGCTGATCCTCTTCATCGGCATCGGCATCACCCTCAACCGGGTGCCCTGGCTGCCCGCCTTCCTGATGGAGCGCCGCTTCGCCGCCGAGCACCTCAAGCCGACCCTGCACAAGGGGGCGGATCTGCTGGCCCGCATCGACCGCTTCATCCGCCCGCGCCTGCTCATCCTGACCGGCAGCGTGACCATCAACCGCTGCAACGGCCTGCTCATCATGCTGGCCGCCCTGCTGCTGATGCTGCCGCTCGGCGCCATTCCCTTCACCAACGCCATGCCCGCCTGGGCCATCCTGCTGCTGGCCATCGGCATGTTGCAGCGGGACGGTCTCTTCGTCGCCCTCGGCTATGCTCTGGTCGCCGCCACCCTGGTCTGGTTCAGCGCCCTGGCCATCGGCCTGCTGATGGCGGGGCAGAATATCTCGACCCTGTTCGGCTGATCTGGCCCGGCCAAATGAAAGAGGGCGACCCCGGGTCGCCCTCTTTCCTGTTCACTGCGCCCCTCAGGGCGCCCCATCGTGGGCCACCCGGTTGCGCCCGCCCCGCTTGGCCCGATAGAGCCACTCGTCCGCCCGGGCCAGCACGGTGCCAAGATCCTCTCCCGGCCGGATCAGGGTGGTGCCCAGACTCACGGTCACGGGGGCGGGATCCGGCGCCATGGCCGCCACTGCGGCGCGGATCCGCTCCGCCACCTTCAGCAATATCCCCTCGTCTATCTGCGGCAGCAGGATCAGAAACTCCTCGCCACCGCTGCGCACGAAGAGATCCTCCCCTCGCAACTGGGCAGAGACGCACTCGCAGACCCGGCACAAGACCTTGTCTCCGGTCTGGTGGCCGAAGCGATCGTTGATCTGCTTGAAGTGATCGAGATCCAGCATGATGAGGCCGGTGAGATGCTGCCCCTGCACCTTATGGTGATACTGGTCGAAGAAGAAGTGGCGGTTGTAGAGGCCGGTGAGCTGATCCGTCTCCCCGAGCCGCTTGAGCCGCTGTTGCAGCTCGTGCTGGCGGGTGATGCTGCGGGTCATCCAGGCCACCGCCCGCTTCCCCTCATATAAAGAGGGCAAGGGCGCTATCTTGCCCTCGAAACGCTGCATTCCCTGGGGCCCGGCGTCAGCGTCGATGCCGTCCACCTCGGCGGGGGAGAGGTCATACTCCACCACCTGCACCTGGCCGCTGGCGAGGGCCTGAGCCACCTGCGCCATCACCCACTGCGCCTTGTCCTCGGGCAGCACGTCCAGCAGTTGTCTGCCGATCAGCGGGTTGCCGTTCTGGTAGGACTGCTGCTCCATCCCGCCGATGTACTCGATGTAGTAGCCATCTTCGCTGAGGATGAAAACGGGATCCGGCAACTGGGCCATCACTTCGTAGAGTTGTGCCACTGAGAGCGCCATCCGAGCTCCTTGCTATCCGTGGGAGTGGGTCCCTGTACTCCTGTTATACAAGACTCATGGAGTATCGCACAGGGGCAGAAAGCTGCCTGCCGGGCGGGAAGGATGCGGTCGGTGACGTGCCCACCGGACAAGCCTCCGGCAAAGTGAATGGTAGCAATCGGGGATGCTGTCAGAACCAGAGCTGTCAGACAGTCAGGAAGGTTTTTTTGCCTTCAGGCAGTGCGACATGCCAACCCCTGTGACGCCAGAGGCGCCACAGGGGTATTCCCGCCCCCGGACAAGGGGGGCAGGGCCGGATCCCGGTCAAGTGGGATCCGGCGAGCCGGCATCAGCGGGCAGCGGATCGACTGGCGTTCCAGAGCAGTTCGCCGCTCTTGAGATCCATCAGGCTCATGGCGAGCCGGTAGCGGCCCCCTTCAGAGAGGAGATCCCCGTAGAGCATGTAACCCGCCCCGGTCTGGCGACCCAGACGCACCAGGGAGGCGGGGTTCATGCCCCCCTGCTGGTATTCGAGCTGACCCGTGATGGCCGCCACCTGGCCCGGATCTGCGAAACGAAAACCGCTATTGGCCTGAATGCGCTGGATCATGGCCACCGCCAGGGGCTGGGTGCTGAAGGCTTCCCCTGTGCCGTTCTGGGGCGCCATCAGCAGCAGTACCGGGCTGCTGCCCGCCAGCGCCTGCACATCGGCGGCCTTCAGGAAGTCATCGGCCAGGGCGACCGCCAGCCCCGTCGGTGCCACGGGTTTGGGAGCTGGCACCGGCTCGGCCTTGTCAGGCTCGGCCACGGGTTTCTCTGGTTTGGTCACCGGCTTGTCCGGCTCGCCGACCGGCGCAGGCGTCCCCCCATAGGGATTGACCGCACATCCGCCCAGCAGCAGGGCACCCACCATCAACAAGGAACGCAGCTTCATCTTTTCTCTCCGCCAGAAGTGTGCAAGGCGCACTTCGTCCATCATCCATTTTGACGGAGCCAGACTCCGCCGCCCCTCCATGCTAGAGACAAACCCGCCCCGGGTCGATGCGCACATGGGCAGGGGGCGACAAAGACTGGCGAAGCGGAGGGCACAAAAGGGTGGCAAGGCTCCACCCGATTCCGTTAGGGTAGCCAGAGCCCAGACCCCAGAGGAGCCCCCATGCACGGACCCGATCCCGCCAACCCCCACCCCATGAACGGCTTCCCCCAGGTGTGCTTTATCAAGAACACCATCAAGGGACCCAATATCGAGGTGGGTGACTACACCTATTACGACGACCCGGAGGATGCGGCGGGCTTTGAGCGCAACGTCCTCTACCACTTCCCCTTCATCGGCGACAAGCTCATCATCGGCAAGTTCTGCGCCATCGCCCGCGGGGTCAAGTTCATCATGAACGGCGCCAACCACCAGACCTCCGGCTTCTCCACCTATCCCTTCTTTATCTTCGGCAACGGCTGGGAGAGCGCCGCCCCGGCCCCGGGCAGCCTCCCCTACAAGGGGGATACCGTCATCGGCAACGATGTCTGGATAGGCTATGACGCCCTGATCATGCCGGGGGTCAAAGTCGGCAACGGCGCCATCATCGCCGCCCGCTCCGTGGTCACCGGCGATGTGCCCGCCTACGCCGTGGTCGGCGGCAACCCCGCCAAGGTGATCCGCTATCGCTTTGACGACGACACCATCGCCCGTCTCAACGCCCTCGCCTGGTGGGACTGGCCGGTGGAGCGGATCAGCCGGAATTTGAACTTGATCGGCGGCGGGGAGATAGCGGAGTTGGAAAAATGAGTTGAATAGAGATCAATCAGGGTCATGCTGTGATTATTCCATATAGCGAGGTTGCTGTATCTCACGCATCCCGCTTAAAAGGCTTCGGACAAAACCCAGATAACGCTACACTGATTCACAAATTACATTAGATTCTTTTAATTTATGACCTATGACAAGGAAGATAATGAAGTCATCGACCCTAAATACCTTGATGGTTGCTAAAGCGATCTTTAGCGAGACCAAACACTTAATTAACTCTGGCAATAAGCATACTTGTACTGCGGGGATTATTTTATTACAAGATTTTATTGAGCTCGTCGTCCTTGCCGCTTTAGATGAGCTTGATGTGGATGAACAACGGGCATTAGAATCTAAATCCTTTGACGATCTGTTAGGTGAACTAAAAAAAAGAAAAGTTCCAGTTATAAAATCTGGAACTATTAAGGCCCTTAACAAGCAGCGAGTAATTTCAAAACATTATGGACAACTTGCAGAGCCTGCATCAGTCGTAAATTATTTTAATGTCGCCACTCAATTTATTGACACCTTATTAGAAGCAGTTGTGGGGGCAAAATTACAAGAGATATTTCTCACAGATATATTGGAAGATGGTAATGTCAAAGATTTAGTAAGAGAGTCCATTGAAAAATGCAATCATGAAGAGTTCTTAGATGCTCTTGTAGGATTGCGTAAGGCCTTTTTCGTTGCGTATGAGCATGAATATTGCGTCTATGCATTTAGAGAACGAGATAAAAATGATAACAGACTGTTAGGACTCCTAGGGTTAGGTTTTTCAACTGGAATGAAGGCTCAAGACTGGAAAAAAAATAAGCAGTGGATAGATGACCATGTTGACAAACCTACCGATTACATACAGGTAGACCATGAGCAATTAAAGACAGATTGTATGGAATTGGGTATTAGCACTGTTGATATTGAAAACTTCAGACGGCTAACTCCTGAAGTAGTAATGACGGAGAAAGACTCATGGCATTATGAGTATTCCCCTGCGTTTATTGCAAATGAACTAAATAAAGAAAACTTCAATTACTGCCTCGATCTTTTAATAGATTTTTTACTTAAAAAACAAAAAATGGAATCCAGCAGACGATATCTAAAAATGGAAAAGTCCATACCTGCACCTCCAATATATATTGGCAAGCCAGTATTTAAAAAGCCATCACAACAGTCGGAGCAAATATCCTCCGTAAAAGAAGATTATTATTACTCTGTTAACAGGATTGTTACTGGGTTCGATTCTTCTGAACGCTACCTATTTGTACATTTATATCCACAAAGAGATCAGTTTGCTGTTGAAGATTGGATATGGGGATATTTGCTAATTGAAGAACACTAGACAATTAATAAAAATATTGGAACCCCCACCGTTTTATGACCACGTAGCAAAGCTGGAGAACAGAGCCACTGATGAACTGAGTTGCACCTAAAGCAAAGATGGGCACTATCCTTGGCTCCCCCTCCAATCCGCCGAGGGGAAGGGGCAAGGTCAGGAGCGTCATCAGGGATGATGGCACAGACGCAGCCGGCACAGGGGCCAGATCGGGAAAGGGCGAGCACAGCTCGACCCGATTCGGCGCGAGAACAGGGATGTTCGAAGCGGGCTTTGGCCGAAGCCATGGATGGCGAAGGTCAAAGGCCCGTCGGCGCGTGCCGTTGGACAAGAGGGTGAGCCGAAGGAACCCGACGTGAGTCGGGCGAATAAGCGGGGGTGGCCTTTCTTTTGGTGACTTTTCTTTGGCCACGCAAAGCAAAGTTACTCGCCCCAGCCCGAAGGGCGGGCGAAAACCCTTCGAGGCCAGCGGCCTCGCGTCCTGCACGGCAAAGCCGTGCCATCGACTATCCCCCGGACGATTACGCCTGACGGCTAATCGACCCTACGATGGCAATGAAATGCCGCATAAAGACCCCTCCCCAGCCCTCCCCTTCGCAGGGGAGGGAGCCAAAGGGTCGCCACCAGCAAGGTGTGTGGCCGAACGGCGCCCAATCGTTATACCGGGCGCCGCCGGTAAAGGGGGGCGTGGCCGCCCCTATCGGCCCAGGAAGGGCTCCCAATCCTTGAACACCGGCTGCAACCCCGCCTGTCGCACGACAGCGGCCACTTCCCCCACCGGGCGGTCGTCGTGGATGGCGAACTGCTCCAGCTCCTCTGCATCCCCCTCGGCATAGCCCCCCGGCTGGGTGCGCGATTCGGCCGACATCTGGGTGATGCCAAGGCGCACCGCGCCGTTGCGAAACGTAGCCGACTCGCGGGTGGAGAGGGACAACTCCAGCGTGGGCGAGAAGAGGCGCCAGGCGCAGATAAGTTGGGCCAGCTGGCGATCCGACATGACCACGGCAGGCTCCAGCCCGCCGGTGCAGGGGCGCAGGCGCGGGAAGGAGAGGGAGTAGCGGCTCTGCCAGTGGTGGCGCTCCAGCCAGGCGAGGTGCTCGGCGACAAAGTAGCTGTCGGCGCGCCAGTCCGAGGAGAGACCGATCAGCGCCCCCAACCCGATCTTGTCGATACCGGCACGGCCGAGCCGATCCGGCGTGGCGAGGCGCCATGCGATGTCCTGCTTGTTGCCGCGCAGGTGATGGCGGGCATAGGTGGGGGCGTGGTAGGTCTCCTGATAGACCATGACCGAATCGAGGCCGAGGGTCTTGAGCTCGGCGTATTCGGCTTGCGAGAGGGGCTGCACCTCCATCCCCACCGTGCTGAAGTGACGGCGGATGATGGGCAACACCTGCCGAAAATAGGCGAGCCCCACCTTGTGCTCGTGCTCGCCGGTCACCAGCAGCACGCTGTCAAAGCCGCGCGCCTTGATGGCCAGACACTCGCGCTCAATCTCCTCGCTATTCAAGGTCTTGCGCTTGAGGCGGTTGCTCATGGAGAAGCCGCAGTAGGTGCAGTCGTTGGCACAGAGGTTCGACAGATAGAGCGGCACATAGAAGCCGATGGTGTTGCCAAAACGCTGGCGGGTCAGCCGCTCGGCCTCGGCTGCCATCTGCGGCAAATACGCCTCGGCGGCCGGGGAGATCAGCGCCATAAAGTCGGCCAGGGTGCGGCGGGAGGTAGTCAGCGCCCGCTCTACATCGGCGGCGGTCTTGGCGCGGATCTGCATGCCGATATCGTCCCACTCCAGCTCCTGCCATCTATCGAGAAAACTCTCCGACTTTCTCTCAACCCCCTCCCGGCCTCCCCCTTCACAAGGGGGAGGTGTTAATCCGCCCCCCCGATCTCCTACTTCACAAGAGGGCGAAGTCGACACTCCCTCCCCTGGCAAGGGGAGGGTCGGGGTGGGGTCATTGGCATGCTGACTCATAACGCCCCCAGAAAATCGGTAAGCGGGCTGGAGGCTTGCGCCTGCAGGGCGCGGGCGCCGAGGCCCGCCTCATAGGCGCTGCGCCCGGCAGTGCAGGCCAGCGCAAAGGCGCGGCCCATGGCGATCGGGTCGCCGCTCACCGCGATGGCGGTGTTGACCAGCACGGCATCGGCCCCCAGCTCAAAGGCGGCGGCCGCATGGCTCGGCGCCCCTATGCCCGCATCCACCACCACGGGCACATTGGCCTGCTCGACGATGATGGAGAGAAACTCCCGGGTCACCAGCCCCTGATTGGAACCGATGGGCGCACCCAGCGGCATCACGGCGGCGCAACCCACCTCTTCAAGCCGCTTGCACAGCACGGGGTCGGCACCGCAGTAGGGCAGCACCACAAAGCCCTCTTTCACCAGCTGCTCCGCGGCTTTGAGCGTCTCGATGGGGTCTGGCAGCAGGTAGCGCGGGTCGGGGTGGATCTCGAGCTTGAGCCAGTTCGTTCCCAGCGCCTCGCGGGCCAGGTGGGCGGCAAACACCGCCTCGGCGGCGGTCTTGGCCCCCGAGGTGTTGGGCAGCAGCTTGATCCCGAGTTGCCGAAGGGGCGTGAGGATATCGTCGTGGGCCTTGCCCGGTTCGAGCCGCTTGATGGCCATGGTGACCAGCTGGGAGCCACTCGCCTCGATGGCGGCGGCCATCAGTTCCGGGCGGGCAAACTTGCCGGTGCCGGTGAAGAGGCGCGAAGAGAAGGTGTGATCGGCAATCTTGAGCATGTCAGCCTCCGGCCACTGCGATAAGAAGAGATGAGGCCCCGCCGCAAGGCAGAGCACGCGAAGATGGGACTGCGAGCATCATGGATCAGCCTCCCGCAATGGCGGTGAAGAGGTGGAGTTCGTCCCCGTCATTGAGACGGGTCTCGGCCCAGCGGCTACGGGGCAGCACGGCGCCGTTAAGGGCCACCGCTACCCCCTGAGGGGAAATCTCCTGCACCGCCAGCAGCTCAGTCAGGCGCTGGCCGGTGGGCAGCGTCAGCTCGATATCGTTCAATCGGATCTTCATGGTTAATTCTCCAGGGCCGGGTGGGTGCTGCCGCAGACCGGGCAATCGGGATCGGGAGCCAGCGTGAGGGTCTGCCACTGATGGGTCAACGCATCGAACCGGCGCAATGTGCCCGCCACCGGGCTCGGCATCCCGAGCAGCAGTTTCAGTGCCTCCAGCGCCTGCAAAGAGCCCATCACCCCCACCAGCGGGCCGGTGACACCGCTGGTCTCGCAGCTTTCCCTGATCTCGGTATCCAGCGGATAGAGGCAGGCGTAGCAGGCGTGATCGCTGCTGGTGCGCACCATCAGCTGCCCCTGCCAGCCCACTGCGGCGGCACAGATCCAGGGCTTGCCCTGGGCCACGCAGGCGGCGTTGATGGCCTGGCGGGTGGCGAGGTTGTCGCAGCAGTCGATCACCAGATCCACCTCGGTCACAAACCCCGGCAGGCTGGCGGCATCGAGTCGCTGATTGATGGCAATCAGCTCCACCAGCGGGTTGTGGGCGGCCAAGCGCTCGCGGGCCAGCTCCGCCTTGGAGTGGTTGACCGCCTCGCTATCGAACAGGATCTGGCGCGGCAGATTGCTGGAGTCCACCGTATCGCCATCGGCCAGCCACAAAGTGCCCACCCCGGCCCCCGCCAGATAGAGGGCGAGCGGCGAGCCGAGCCCGCCGAGGCCCACGATCAGCACGGACTTATCCTTCAGCCGCGCCTGACCGGCTTCCCCAATTTCCGCCAGCATCAGCTGGCGGCCGTATCGCAGGTACTCTTTGTCACTAAGAGAATCGGCATCAGAGCGCATGTTCTGCCTCCCGTATCACGCTGGCCGAGCGCGGCTCATCCCCCGCCCCCACGGCAGCGAGCAGCCGCTCGGTCGCCCCCTGCCAGTCATCGCTCGCCGTGATGGCCGAGACCAGCGCAATGCTGCCGACCCCGCTTGCCTTGACCGCCGCCACCCGCTCCTCGCTGATGCCACCGATGGCCACCGTGGGCCACTGCGCCATCAGGGCGCGGTAGTGGTGCAGCCGCGCCAGCCCCTGGGGGCGCGAAGGCATCGCCTTGGTGTTGGTCGGGAAGATATGGCCCAGCGCGATATAGGAGGGGGCAAGCTCGCGGGCCCGCATCAGCTCGAAGTAGCCGTGGGTGGAGATGCCAAGGCGCAGCCCCGCCGCCTGAATGGCGGCGAGATCGGCGGTCTCCATATCCTCCTGCCCCAGATGCACGCCCCAGGCGCCCGCCTCGATGGCCTGCTGCCAGTAGTCGTTGATAAAGAGCCGCGCCCCATGATGGTGACCCAGCGCTACCGCATCACGAATGGCCGGAGCCACCTCTGTGGCGGGCAGATTCTTGATCCGCAGCTGGATGGTCTTGACCCCGACCCCCAGCAGACGCTTGAGCCACTTGACCGAGTCCACCACCGGATAGAGGCCGAGGTTGTGTTCGGTCGGCGCAAAGGGGCCCTGCGGCAGACGGGCGCTGCTCGCTTCATACAATCCAAAGCGGCGATCGAGCGGTGAGCCCGCCAGCACGGCACGGGGGAAGTGGGCAAGATCGGCAGGCCAGCCGAGATGGGCGATGGGCCCCGGGCCTGCCCCCACCCCTTGCGCCGCCGCCAAGCCCTGTTGCAGGTAGGCGCGCGCCAGGGTGATGGCGTCCTCCACCGGATAGTCCTGCGCCACCACGGCGGCGATGGCGCTGGCGTAAGCGCAACCGGTGCCGTGACCGTGGCGGGTATCGAGGCGCGGCGCGGCGAGCCAGAATTCGCGGCTCTCGTCCTGGTAGTAGTCGAGGCAGAGATCCCCGCCCCATTCAAGGTGGCCCCCCTTGACCAGCACGGCACGGGCGCCGAGTTCGCGCAGCCGCCGGGCGGCGAGGCGCACCAGCTCGGGACTGGTGGCGGGCAGGCCGGTCAGGGCTTCCAGCTCGGGACCGTTGGGGGTGATCAAGGAGAGGCGCGGCAGCAGGTGCTCGCGCACCGCCACCAGCATGCCGGGCTCCGCCATGGGGGTGCCGGTGCTGGCGATGGCCACCGGGTCGTAGACCACGAAGGGAGCCTCGACGGTCGACAACCTGCGTGCCAGCACCTCCACGTGCAGCCGGGTCGGCAGCAGGCCGATCTTGATGGCGGCGGGTGGCAGATCCAGCCCCAGGGCATCGATCTGGGCGGCGAAGGTCTGCATCAGCACGGGGTCGACCATCTTCACCGCCACCGAGTTCTGGGCCGTGATGGCGGAGATGACGGAGCAGCCGTGCACGCCGAGGTCATGCATCGTGTGCAAGTCGGCCTGAATGCCGGCCCCGCCGCCGGAGTCGGACCCGGCGATGGTCCAGACCACGGGGCGGGCCTGCGTCACAGGCGACATGTCGGCGGGGCTGACAGCCCCGCGCTCGCTGCTCACGCCTCCTCCCCTGCGGCCTGCTTCAGGGTCGCCGCCTGATGGTAGATCTCGCCGCCGGTCTCCTTGAAGGTTTCTGCCATGCGGGCCATGCCGCTCTCCACCTCGGCCACCACCCGCTCCTGCTGACCGTCCATGCCGACCAGCTTTATCTCTACGGCTTCCAGCTTGGCGGCATAGTCGCGCACGTCCTGGGTGATCTTCATGGAGCAGAACTTGGGCCCGCACATGGAGCAGAAGTGGGCCACCTTGCCGGACTCCTGAGGCAGGGTCTCGTCGTGGTAGGCGCGGGCGGTGTCGGGATCCAGGGCCAGGTTGAACTGATCCTCCCAGCGGAACTCGAAGCGCGCCTTGGACATGGCGTTGTCGCGGATCTGGGCGCCCGGGTGGCCCTTGGCCAGATCGGCGGCGTGGGCGGCGATCTTGTAGGTGATGAGCCCCTGTTTCACGTCCTCCTTGTTGGGCAGGCCCAGGTGTTCCTTGGGGGTCACGTAGCAGAGCATGGCGCAGCCGTACCAGCCGATGAGCGCGGCGCCGATGCCGGAGGTGAAGTGATCGTACCCCGGGGCAATGTCGGTGGTGAGCGGGCCCAGGGTATAGAAGGGCGCCTCGTGGCAGTGCTCGAGCTGCTCGGTCATGTTGCGCTCGATCATGTGCATGGGCACGTGACCAGGCCCCTCGATCATCACCTGCACGTCGTATTCCCAGGCAATTTTGGTGAGCTCGCCCAGGGTGCGCAGCTCGGCGAACTGGGCCTCGTCGTTGGCGTCATAGACGGAGCCCGGACGCAGACCGTCACCCAGCGACAAGCTCACGTCGTAGGCGGCGCAGATCTCGCAGATCTCGCGGAAGTGCTCATAGAGGAAGTTCTCCTTGTGGTGCGACAGGCACCACTTGGCCATGATGCTGCCACCGCGCGAAACGATGCCGGTAAGGCGCTTGGCAGTCATGGGCACGAAGCGCAGCAAGACGCCGGCGTGGATGGTGAAGTAGTCCACCCCCTGCTCGGCCTGCTCCAGCAGGGTGTCGCGGAACAGCTCCCAGGTGAGGTCTTCAGCGATGCCGTTGGTCTTCTCCAGCGCCTGATAGATAGGCACGGTGCCGATGGGCACCGGGCTGTTGCGCAGGATCCACTCGCGGGTCTCGTGGATGTAGCGGCCGGTGGAGAGATCCATCACGGTGTCGGCGCCCCAGCGGGTGGACCAGACCAGCTTCTCCACTTCCTCTTCGATGCTGGAAGTGACCGCCGAGTTGCCGATGTTGGCGTTGATCTTCACCAGGAAGTTGCGGCCGATGATCATGGGCTCCGCTTCCGGGTGGTTGATGTTGCTGGGGATGATGGCGCGACCGGCGGCCACTTCATCGCGCACGAACTCGGGGGTGATGTTCTGGGGCAGTCTGGCGCCAAAGCCCTGACCCGGATGCTGGGTGCGCAGGAGCTCGGAGCGCACTCGCTCGCGGCCCATGTTCTCGCGGATGGCGATAAATTCCATCTCGGGGGTGACGATGCCTTGGCGGGCATAGTGCAGCTGGGTGACCCGGCGGCCCGGCTTGGCGCGGCGGGCGCTCGGCAAATGTTCGAAACGCAGGTGATCCAGCCCCTCGTCCGCCAGCCGCTCCTGAGTGAAGGTGGAGCTCAGCCCGTCCAGCGCGTCGGTGTCAGCACGCTCCAGCACCCAGGCTTCGCGCAGGCGCGGCAGACCGCGGCGCACGTCGATGGGGGCGGCCTCTTCCCCATAGGGGCCCGAGGTATCGTAAACCGGCACCGGCTCGTTGGGCTCGAACTGGGGAGCCTCCTTGGTGCCGCCGACGAAGGTGTCGGCCAACTGGATCTCCCGCAGAGGCACACGGATGTCGGGGCGAGAACCCTGGATAAAGATACGGCGGGAATTGGGGTGAGCCATCCCCTTCAGGTTGTCGATAAAGGTCTGGGCGCTGGAGCGCTGCTCGCGGCGGCTGGATTTGGTGGTATCAGAAACATTGGTAGACATAGCAAAACTCACATTAACTGGGTGAAGTTATGGGTGTTTGCTTGTCTGGAGTTCGAGGAGAAGATGAACTTGCGGCGGGGTGTGCTGGGGGGAGTGGGCGATGGGGTCTCTCTTCCCAGTCCAACCCTGCTGACCCTCTCTCCCTGACAGGAGAGCCGGCGCCCTATGGACAACCGGATGGGACAGCCTCCCCCTGTGCGCCTGTAGCGGCCAGAGGCGATCTGCCTCTGGCTGGCGGGAAGATGCTTCTTCCCCGGCGCGGTAACCCGCAAGTTACCCTTGTTTCCCTTCGCAGGTCTTAACCTGATCAGGTTCCACGGATCCCGAATTAACGGTCTCAGCTTAGCGTCGTTCGACGGTCAGCACTCCGACAAGATGTGCGCCAGTATAAGTGGGGAAATTTAAAGTACAAGCCATTAACAAGGGGAAAGAGAGAGAGGCCTCACTCTTCGGCGTCGAGGGGATCCTCGGGGTCGGGAATGAGGATATCGGTGAGGCGGCCCTCTTCATCCCGGCTCAGCACCAGGCGGCGACCCGGTTGCAGATCGGCGGCGCTGCCGTTGATCCAGCGAGTGTCAGCATCAAACACCAGCACGCCGAGTTCCTGTAGCAGCAATGCCTGCTGATTGTGGGTGAGCAGTCGATCCTCCGCCCGCCGCCAGTTGGCCCCGAGCGCCGGATCCGGCGCCCCGTCGAGCACCCGGATCGTCTCGGCGACGCCGTAGCGGCTCTGGATCGCGAGGTGCATGCCGGGCACGAGCCCGTCCGGCTGCGCCACGCCGTGCAGTTCGGCACTGCCGAGCTCCAGCTCAGCCCCCTGGAATTGCAGGCGCACCCCGTCGTTGTGCTCCAGCTCCACCAGCCAGAGCTCGGCGTCGTCGGCAAGGGTGCAGAAGGGCAACAGCAGCAGGCAGAGTGCGGTTCGGGTCATGGCAGGCGGTCCGGGGTCACGGGGTGAGGTTTAACTATGGCCCCGGACGGGCAATTTTTCCCGGTCCGCCCTGACCGGTCAGTCATCCTCCCGGCACTGGCTCAGGCGCATGCCGTCAAACTTGCACTCCAGCTCCAGCCAGCGTCCCTCGAACGGGGAGAGGCTCCCATCCGAGGTGACATAGCCCCAGATCCTTCCACCTTCCACCGGCCCTTCCAGTTCCATCTCGTCCTCCTCTTCCAGCGCCTCCACCTCGCGAACGAGCCGCCGCGCCCCTGCCGCCGTCTCCTGCACGACCCCTTCCAGATCGACCCAGGTCCCGCCGAGATCGTCCTCATCCAGGCCATCCTTGAAGCGGGTGCGCTCATCGATCACGAAGGGAATGCCGTTGACCATCAACTGGCCAAGCTGCCAGGTGGTGCGGCCCGTGAGCTTGAACTCGGCCGCCTGCACCAGACCAAAAGGCAATAGAATCAATAACCAGAAGGCGCAGAGAGACTTCTTCATCGGGGATCCTCGGGGTTACACTGGCACACAGGATGACCCATCCGGTGTGAAATGGCCGTGAAATAGCGGCACAGACCAGGAGATCAGAGCATGAAAATACTGGTGGTGGAAGACAGTCCCCAGGTGGCGGAGACCATCATGGACTATCTGGCGCTGGCCGGGCACAGGGTGGATTGCGCCTATCACGGCCAGGCCGCCCTGCAACTGCTCGCCGAGCAGCGCTTCGACGTCATCATCATGGACGTCATGATGCCGCGCCTAGACGGCCTGCGTACCGTGGAGCGGCTGCGTGCGGACGGCATCGCGACCCCGGTGCTCTTTCTCACCGCCCGTGACAGCCTGGAGGACAAGCTGGCAGGCTTTCGGGCGGGGAGCGACGACTATCTGGTCAAGCCGTTCGCCATGGAGGAGCTGGAGGTGCGCCTGGAGGCCCTCAGCCTGCGTGGCCCCAGAGGGGACATGGGCGTGCTCTGCTTTGGCGATCTGACGGTGGATCCCGCCAGCGGCCGCGCCACCCGCGCCGGGGTGGAGCTCAAACTCGGCAAGATCCCGTTCCAGATCCTCACCCTGCTGGTGAAGCGCGCGCCCCAGCTGGTGACGCGCCAGGAGGTGCTCGACACCGTCTGGGGCGACGAGGAGCCCGACTCCGACGCCCTGCGCAGCCACATCTATGCCCTGCGCAATGTCCTCGACAAGTCCTTCCCCACCCCCATGCTGGAGACCCTGCACGGCCAGGGCTACCGGCTGGTGACCCCATGACGAACCCGACGCCGCCCCTTGCCTCCGGTCTGCCGAGCCTGCGCCGGCGCCTGGTGCTGGCGCTGGGAGGGGCAGGTCTGCTGCTGCTGGTGATCCTGAGCCTGCTGATGGTGGTGGCCGAGAACAAGATGGAGGAGCTGAGCCTGCGCCACTGGCTGGAGGCGGAGGCAACCCGCTATGACGACGACTGGTTGCGCCTCGGCATGGCTGCCCCCGCCCCCAGCCCGCGCCAGTTCTCCAGCTACTGGACAGAGGCGGGCCGCCTGCCCGCCTGGCTCAAGGCCTACCAGAGCCCCGGCTTCTTCGAGCATCAGCTGGGCCGGGAGGACAAGCACTTCCTGGTACGCGCCCACCCCTCGGGTCAGGGGCTGCTCTATCTGGTGTTCAACGACGATGCGGACGACTACCTCGACCCTTACGAAGCCAAGCTGCATCTGGTGACCCGCCTCATCGGTCTGGCCCTGCTGCTGGGGAGCCTCGCCTTCGGCATCTGGCTGGTGCGTCACATCACCAGGCCGCTGGAGCGGCTGCGCCAGCGGGTCGCCCACCTCACCCCGGATCAGGGGGACTTCGTGCCCGATGCCCCCTGGCAGGAGCTGCGAGAGATAGAGCAGGCGCTGCTGGCGGGCAAGCACGAGGTAGCCGCCGTGTTTGCCCGTGAACAGGAGTTCAGCCGCTTTGCCAGCCACGAGCTGCGCACCCCCAACATGGTGATCCAGGGATCCGCGGCCCTGCTCGGCAAGGTGAATGACCTGACCGCCCCGGCAGCCCGTGCCGTCAGCCGCATCCGCACCGCCGCCGACGAGATGGCCCTGCTCACGGAAACCTTCCTGCTGCTGGGACGCAAGGAGGCCGTGGAGCGCCCGCCCCAGCAGGTGGCGCCGCTCATTCGCCGGGAGCTGACCCGCCTCGCCCCCCTGCTGCAACGGGAGACGCTGGACATTCGCCTGCAACTGGACGAGGAGAGCGAGGTGCAGGCCCCCCTCTCCCTGCTCGCCATCGCCCTCGGCAACCTCTTGAAAAACGCCCTGAGCTACGCCGAGGGCCACATCGAGATCACCCTGCATGAGCAGGTGCTCACCATCAGCAACCCCACCGCCGCCGCGCCGGATCAGATCCTCGGCTACGGCTGCGGCCTCACCATCATCCAGCGCATCTGCGAGAAGCTGGGCTGGCAGATTGAGACCCATCTGGTGGAGGGGGTCTTCAGCGCCCGGCTGGTGATGATCCCCGGCGCCCCCGGGGCGGCATAACCCCCTCATTCCCGGCCCTTCTTCCCGGCTGTTCAACAGAGTGGGAGAAGGGAGACACTTCCCGGCAAGCCCGCTGCCTTCCAGCCCCCCCAGATAGCAACAAGGCGCCCGAGGGCGCCCTGTGTTTACCTGTCTGACACTCGTTTGGGACTCATTCCGCCGGCTTGTGCTTGCGGCTCGCCTTGAGCTCGAGGAACTCGATGATCTTGCCCGCCACGTCCTTGCCGGAGGCGGCTTCCACCCCTTGCAGGCCGGGGGAGGAGTTCACCTCCAGCACCAGCGGGCCGCGGGCGCTACGCAGAATATCCACCCCGGCCACGTCCAGCCCCATGATCTTGGCGGCCTGCACGGCGGTGGCACGCTCTTCCGGCGTGATCTTGATGGCTTCGGCGGTGCCGCCCCGGTGCAAGTTGGAGCGAAACTCCCCCGGCTGGGCCTGGCGGCGCATGGCGGCCACCACCTTGCCGTTGACCACCAGGCAGCGGATATCGGCGCCGTTGGCCTCGCGGATGTACTCCTGCACCAGGATGTTGTTGTTGGTCTGGATAAAGGCCTCGATGACGCTCTCGGCGGCCTTCTGGGTCTCGCACAGCACCACGCCAATCCCCTGGGTGCCCTCCAGCAGTTTCACCACCAGGGGGGCGCCCCCCACCATGGTGATGAGATCCGGTACGTCGTGGGTGCTGTGGGCATAGCCGGTCACCGGCAGGCCGATGCCGTGACGGGAGAGCAGCTGCATGGCGCGCAGCTTGTCCCGGGAGCGGGAGATGGCCACCGAGCTGTTGAGGGCCATGGTGCTCATCATCTCGAACTGGCGCAGCACGGCGGTGCCATAGAAGGTGATGCTGGCACCGATGCGCGGGATCACGGCGTCATAGCTCTCCAGCTCCCGTCCTTCGTAATGGATGGAGGGGCTGTGGGAGGCGATGTTCATGTAGCAGCGCAGGGTGTCGAGCACCTCGACCTGATGCCCACGGGCCCGGGCCACCTCGACCAGACGGCGGGTGGAATAGTTGTTGGGCTCACGGGATAAAATGGCAATATTCATGGAAATGGCAGACCTGATAATCGGACTGGAGAGTATAAGGTGCCATGAACGACTGGCAACGCCAATCCTTTCCCCTCACCATGCGCGGTTCTGCAAGAACGGGCAAAAACCGAGGGTGCCGCACTCAAGAACGGACCAAAGCCAGGGACCGCTCTGCAAGACGGCGCCAGCCACCAGCCCTCATGTCCGATGGCGCCAGCGACGTCAATGGGGGCCGCGCAGCCCTTGTTGCAACTCAAGCAGCAGGGCGACCTCCTGCAAACGGCGCGCCGTGGTGCCGGCCCAGCCTCCCAAAGGCACGGGGGCCAGCAGGGTCTGGGCGATACAGTGGCGATAGAGGGGCCCCTCATGTTGCCAGCCCCGCATCCCGTCGACGTCGTGATGGTGCAGCCACTCCAGGTTGCCGCGGCGAAGCAGCTCGATGCGCCGCCCGTCTTTGAAGTGCAGGCAAAGCCCCTTCTTCTCCACCCCGGGACCGGCATACTTGTCGAGCCAGAGGGTCAGGGGCACCCCTGCCGCCTCGCCGCGCAGGCAGGCCCGCCCCTCGGCGGTCTCCAGATCCCCGCGCCGGATGGGCTGCCCCAGCCGGTCGCAGACGCCCTCCGCGATCAGGTGCAGGCGGTCGTCCCCACCCAGGGCCACCAGCAGCTCCCGGATCATCGCCAGCAGATGGGTGCCGATGTCGAGGATCACCCCGTCTGGATGGCGCAGGACCCGCCGATCCGGCTCCCCTGTGGCGAAGTTGAGGGCATAGGGCTCCCCCGCCTCGTCCAGGCCGCAGGGTTCCAGCAAAAAGCCCTCCACCGCGCTGATATCGGCGAGGGTGGCCAGCCCGCCCCCGGCGCCGTCTGATTCCCGAGGCTGCTAGCCTTCATCCAGTTTGCCGCTCAGCAGCAACTGCTGGACGGCATTGCGGGCCATCCAGTGATCCAGCGCCAGCACCCTGGCTGCGACCTCGGGGTCCGCCAGCAGGGCGCGCAGGCGATCGCGCTGGGCCAGGGTGGCCACCACGGGTTTCTCCACCAGGATGAGGGGAATGGTGCTGGCCAGTGCCTGCTCCAACACGGGCAGATGCAGCAGGGAAGGCGTGGCGATCACCAGCCGATCTAGGGGTTCGGCCAGCAGGGCTTCCAGGGTCGGCGCAGACATGACGCCGGGCAGGGTGATGGCGGGATCAAAACCCCATATCTTGGGATTTTCCGCCAGTGCGGCGAGTGCAGGCAGATAGGCTGTCTGCACCACAGCCCCCAGACCGACAAATCCAATCTTCATGGCAACCTCGATATGGCGTGCGTACCCGGCGTCTGCCCCGCACCGTGTGAGGCGGGGCAGACGGGGATCAATGCAGGTTGGGCCCCAGCCAGCGTTCGGCCTCTGCCAGGGTCATCCCCTTGCGCATGGCGTAGTCTTCCACCTGATCCTGCTGGATCTGGGCCACGGCGAAGTATTTGCTCTCAGGGTGGGAGAAGTACCAGCCGGATACCGCCGCCCCCGGCCACATGGCGTAGGACTCGGTAAGCTGCATGCCGATGGCCTGCTCCACGTCCAGCAGCTCCCAGATGCTCCCCTTCTCGGTGTGCTCCGGGCAGGCCGGGTAGCCCGGCGCCGGACGTATCCCCTGGTAATTTTCGCGAATCAGTTCCTCGTTGCTGAGCGCCTCGTCCGGGGCATAGCCCCAGTGCACTTTGCGCACCTGCTCGTGGAGGTATTCGGCAAAGGCCTCGGCGAGGCGATCGCACACCGCCTGGATGAGGATGGCGTTGTAGTCGTCGTGGTCCGCCTTGTAGGCCTTGGCGATGGCCTCCTCGCCGATGCCGCCGGTCACCGCGAAGGCGCCGATCCAGTCGGGCTTGCCGCTCTCTTTCGGCGCCACATAGTCCGCCAGACAGTAGTTGGGGAAGCCCTGCTTCTCGCTCTGCTGGCGTAGGTGGTGCAGCACCTTGCGCACCTGGGTGCGGGTCTCGTCGGTGTAGACCTCGATGCTGTCCCCCACGGCGTTGGCGGGGAACAGGCCGACGATGCCGGCGCAGCGCACGCTCTGATCCTTCTCCAGCTGGTCCAGCATGGCGTTGGCGTCGGCGTAGAGGCGCGTCGCCTCCTCCCCCACGACTTCATCCTCCAGAATGCGGGGGAACTTGCCCGCCAGCTCCCAGCTCAGGAAGAACGGCGTCCAGTCGATGTAGGGGCGCAGCACCGAGATGGGCACGTTTTCGAAGGTCTGCACGCCGGGCTCCCGGGGCGCCGGGGGCTCATAGCCCACCCAGTCCAGCTGATGGCGGTTGGCCCGAGCATGGGCCAGGGAAACCGGCTTGGAGCGCGGCTGCTTGCGGGCATGCTGATCCCGGGCAATCTCGTACTCCTTGTCGATGCGGGCGACGAAGGCGGGCTTGAGCTCCGGGCTCAGCAGGCTCTGGGCCACCCCCACGGCGCGGGAGGCGTTGGAGACATAGACCACGGGCTCGGAGTAGTTCTGCTCTATCTTCACCGCGGTGTGGGCCTTGGAAGTGGTGGCTCCGCCGATGAGCAGCGGCAGCTTGAACCCCTGACGCTCCATCTCTTTGGCCACGTGCACCATCTCGTCCAGGGACGGAGTGATGAGGCCCGACAGGCCGATGATGTCGGCGTTCACTTCCCGGGCCGTCTTGAGGATGGTCTCGCAGGAGACCATGACCCCGAGATCCACGATCTCGAAGTTGTTGCACTGGAGCACCACCCCGACGATGTTCTTGCCGATGTCGTGCACGTCACCCTTGACGGTGGCCAGCACGATTTTGCCGTTGCTGGAACCGCCGGACTTCTCCGCCTCGATGTAGGGTTGCAGGTAGGCCACCGCCCGCTTCATCACCCGGGCCGACTTCACCACCTGGGGCAGGAACATCTTGCCGGCGCCGAACAGATCGCCCACCACGTTCATGCCGTCCATCAGCGGCCCCTCGATGACGTGCAGCGGCTTCTCGGCCTGGGCGCGCGCCTCCTCGGTATCCTCCTCGATAAAGTCGGTGATCCCCTTGACCAGGGCGTGTTCGAGCCGCTTGCCCACCGGCCAGCTACGCCACTCCTGATCCCGCGGATCCTCCGCCTGGGCACCCGCGCCGCGATACTTCTCGGCGATGGCCAGCAGCGCCTCGGTGGCGTTGTCGTTGAGGTTCAGCACCACCGCCTCGACCTTCTCTTTGAGCTCGGCAGGGATGTCTTCGTAGATGGCAAGCTGGCCCGCGTTGACGATCCCCATGTCCATGCCGTTCCTGATGGCGTGGTAGAGGAAGACAGCGTGGATGGCTTCGCGCACCGGCTCGTTGCCACGGAAGGAGAAGGAGACGTTGGAGACGCCGCCGGAGATCATGGCGTGGGGCAGGTGTGTTTTGATGTCCTTCACCGCTTCGATGAAGTCCACCGCGTAGTTGTTGTGCTCGTCGATGCCGGTCGCCACCGCGAAGATGTTGGGGTCGAAGATGATGTCTTCCGGCGGGAAGCCGACGCGGTCCACCAGAATGCGGTAGGCGCGCTGGCAGATCTCGAACTTGCGGGCCCGGGTATCGGCCTGGCCCACCTCGTCGAACGCCATGACGATGACGGCGGCGCCGTAGCGGCGCAGCAGTTTCGCCTGCTCGATGAATTTGTCCTCCCCCTCCTTCATGGAGATGGAGTTGACCACCGGCTTGCCCTGCACGCACTTGAGGCCCGCCTCCAGCACCTCCCACTTGGAGGAGTCGATCATCACCGGCACCCGGGCGATGTCCGGTTCCCCGGCGATGAGGTTCAGGAAGCGCACCATGGCCGCCTCGGCATCCAGCATCCCCTCATCCATGTTGATGTCGATGATCTGGGCGCCGTTTTCCACCTGCTGCTTGGCCACATCCAGCGCCTCGTCGTAGAGCCCCTCTTTTATCAAGCGCTTGAACTTGGCCGAGCCGGTGACGTTGGTCCGCTCACCCACGTTCACGAACATGGAGTCCGCCGTGATGATGAGAGGCTCCAGGCCCGACAACCGGCAGGCCACCGGCAGATCCGGCAGGGCGCGGGGCTTGATGCCCGCCACGGCGTCAGCCATGGCGCGGATGTGGGTCGGGGTGGTGCCGCAGCAGCCGCCCACCAGGTTGAGGAAGCCGCTTTGGGCCCACTCGCGGATATGCTCCGCCATCTCGACCGCGTCCAGATCGTACTCGCCAAACGCATTGGGCAGACCGGCGTTGGGGTGGGCGCTGACATGGGTCTCGCTGATGCGGGACAGCTCCTCCACGTACTGGCGCAGCTCGTCCGGCCCCAGCGCACAGTTGAGGCCGAAGGAGACCGGTTTGACGTGGCGAAGGGAGTGGTAGAAGGCCTCGGTGGTCTGGCCCGAGAGGGTACGACCGGAGGCGTCCGTGATGGTGCCGGAGATCATCACCGGCAGGCTGTAACCCAGCTCCTCAAACACCAGGTCCACCGCGAAGGCGGCCGCCTTGGCGTTGAGGGTGTCGAAGATGGTCTCGATCAGGATGATGTCGGCACCGCCCTCGATCAGGGCGTGGGTCGATTCGGTGTAGGCGGCCACCAGCTCGTCATAGGTGACGTTGCGCTTGCCCGGATCGTTCACGTCCGGCGAGATGGAGGCGGTACGGTTGGTGGGACCCAGAACCCCCGCCACAAAGCGCGGCTTGGCCGGGTCTTTGGCGGTCCACTCGTCCGCCACGGCGCGGGCCAGGCGGGCCGCCTCCCGGTTTATCTCGGCCGAGAGCGCTTCCATCTCGTAGTCCGCCATGGCGATGCGGGTGGCGTTGAAGGTGTTGGTCTCGAGGATATCGGCCCCGGCGGCACAATACTGGTCGTGGATCTCGCGAATGACGGCGGGACGGCTCAACACCAGCAGGTCGTTGTTGCCCTTGATGTCGGTATGCCAGTCGGCAAACCGCTCCCCCCGATAGTCCGCCTCACCGAGTTTGTAACCCTGGATCATGGTGCCCATGGCCCCGTCGATGATCAGGATCCGCTCCTTGAGACAGGCTTCCAGCCTGGTTGTGACATCCGCTTTCTTGTTCAACTCTCTGCTCGACACCGCTCGTACCCCTTACATCCATGCAACTGCGTGATGCCCATCCTAGCAGCAATCAAATTAAATGGAAATCTAGCCGTCTATCTGTCCGTGGTGACGATTAAATATAACCATAAATAGGTAATGAGCGGGCACTAGCCCGGGAGTACCCTATGCCCGTCCTCAAGAGGGATACGTGCTTGCTGTTTACCAAAGAGAAAAATAACTATGAGCGTCTACTACACACTCTGCTTCCTGGCAGCGTTGGCGATCTTCATCGCCTTTGCCAACCAGTATGTTGTGAAGATCCAGACCACCATCGCCATCACTGCGGGCTCCATGCTGATCTCCGCGCTGCTGGTGCTGTTTGGCAAACTGGGTTGGTTCAATCTGGAGCCTCTCGCCATCAAGACCATGGAGAGCATCGACTTCCAGAACTTCCTGCTGAAGGGGATCCTGGGCTTCCTGCTGTTCGCCGGTGGCCTTGGCATCAACCTCAAGGCGTTGCGCAGCCAGAAGTGGGAGATCACCATTCTCTCCATAGTGGCGACCCTGCTCTCCACCTTCATCATCGGCTACGGCTTCTGGTTCATCGCCAGGCTGCTGGGCTGGGAGCTGCCGCTGGTCTACTGCATGCTGTTCGGTGCCCTGATCTCCCCCACCGACCCCATCGCCGTACTGGCCATCGTCAAGAAGATGAAGGCGCCACCCCAGATCGCCATCCAGATCGAGGGGGAATCCCTGTTCAACGACGGGGTCGGCCTGGTCATCTTCGCCACCGTGTTTGCCGTGGCCTTTGGCGGCGTGGAGCCCACCTTCGGCAGCGTGGCCGGTCTGTTCCTGCATGAGGCCCTCGGCGGCATCCTGTTCGGGGCCGTGCTGGGCCTCATCGCCCACGTGATGATCAGCGCCACCGACGACGGCTCCCTGGAGCTGCTGCTGACCCTCTGCATCCCGACCGCGGGCTTCGCCTTCGCCAACATGATCGGCGTCTCCGGCGCCCTGGCCATGGTGGTGACCGGCATCATGATCGGCAACTGGACCCGTCATTCCGGCTTCTCCGAGCAGAGCCAGCACCACCTGGATCACTTCTGGGAGTTGATGGATCAGTTCCTCAACGCCCTGCTGTTCCTGCTGATCGGTCTGGCACTGGTGCTGCTGGATCTGGCCTGGCGCGACTGGATCCTGCTGGTCATCGCGGTGCCGCTCTGCCTCGCCGCCCGCTTCATCAGCGTCTCCCTGCCCTATGTGGCGTTCCGCAAGTTCCGCAGCTACAACACCTTCTCGGTGCGCATCCTCACTTGGGGCGGCCTGCGTGGCGGCCTGGCCATGGCCATGGCCCTGGCACTGCCATCCGGTGTCATGATGATCCCGGAACACAACGTCGATCTGCGCCAGGTGATCCTGGTGATGACCTACTCGGTGGTGATGTTCTCCATCGTGGTACAGGGCATGACCATTACCCCCATGATCACCGCCGCCAAGAAGGCCTGTGGCAACGCCTGAGCCCGTCCCTGACCGGCAATGAAAAGGGCTCCCTCGGGAGCCCTTTTGCCATCCCCGTGGCAGTGAAAAACAGGGAATGACTGGGTGAACGCACAATTAGTGTTTGCTTTTTACACATTTCGAGGAGAGAATGCGCGCCGGCTAGTTAATCAGCCCTGATTATGTTCGCAATGCTTCACCTCACGATGAATCCTGCCAGTACCCGCATAACCTTCTTCTGATTTACTCGCCTTGAGAACCGTTCAGGCTGTCTGCCTGCGTTGCCCGGCTCTCACGGTGCAGACCCGATCTGCCCACTCCCAAGTAGCATCATGCATCCGCATGGTCCTTGGCGCCTTCCTTGAAAGTGCAGACGCCCCTGAACCGGGCTGGGTATTCCTGCGCGCTCGTCCGCCATCGTGCTGACCGCGCCCATTGACCTGACATTTGCCAATACAAGGAGCAAACACTTAATTTATATAGAGAAATACCATGATGAAACACGTACAGATACGCAAACCCCTGCGTCGCAGCAAACCCATCAACCTGCCCGTGCAAGAGCACGACGACGATGCGTTCCTGATCCAGTTCAGCACCCGCTTCAGCGGCGGCTTCGCCATCTCCTGTGATGGTATCGCCGGCGAGTTCTCCATCGAAGAGCTCAACTGACTTTGCCTACCCAGGCAGCGCCCGATGCAGACAGGCCGCAACTCACGGCGGCCTCCTTGCCTGACGTCATAGTCTGCATGGCCCCGCTCCCAGAGCGGTGGCTAGACCCCGCAAGTCTCCTTGTCCGGCGCCTCCAGCAGCAGGCACTCCTCCTCGCCGGCCCCCAACCTGACCCGTTTGCCCTGACTCAGCCCCAGCTTGGCGAGTAACCGGACCGAGCGCTCATTGCCCGGAGTGACGATGGCGACCACCCGCTCGATGCCGAGCCGTTCGCGGCCATCTGCCATGGCCGCCCGCGCGGCTTCGATGGCATAGCCCTGACCACGCCAGGCGGGCAGGAAAGCATAGCCGATGTCTTCACAGGGCAGGGTATCGCGCTTGATCAGACCGCAGATGCCGAGCCTGGCCCCGTCTTCCCGCCGCACCACCAGATAGAGTCCGTGACCGTGGCGGGCATAACTGACAGCAGGCCCCTGCTGGATATAGTTTTCGGCATCCGCCAGGGTACGCACCCCGCGATCGCCGATGTAGCGGTGAAAATCGCCATCGTTGAGCAGTTCGAGAATGAAGGGGGCATCGACAACGGTCAGTTCGCGCAGTTCCAGGCGCTCGGAGAGGATCATGACATGGGCTCGTTCGGCAGAGAGAGTGTCCAAGACTGCTCCCGCCCCGCTTCCTTGGCAAGACCCGGACGATATTTTCGCCCCGGGAGCCGCGTCCCCGCTATACTGCCCACCCCATGGAACAGGCAGGAGAACGGCCATGACCGATACCCCCGAATTTTTTGATGAAGAGACACTGCTGGAGATGGTGGAGAACCAGCTCGCCGACGGCCATCCCCTCCAGGTGAAAGCGACCCTGATGCGCCTGGTGATGAAGGGCACCCCGCGGGAAGAAGCGCTGCAATACATCGCCTGCGCCCTGGGCGCCGAACTCATGGCCATGGAAGCCGAACAGGGCCCCTTCAACCTCGTCCGTTACGGCGAGTTTCTCGACAGCCTGCCCGAGATGCCCTGGGCCGAATGACCCGGGCCGATTAGGCAAGCCCCGGCGCCAGCCATTATCATTACTGCCACCACCAATGACGGGAGTATGGGGATATGCGCTGGCAAGATCGCCGTGAGAGCAACAATGTGGAAGACCGACGCCAGCAAGGCGGGGGCAGCGGCCTGCCCATCGGTGGTAAGGGGCGCCTGATCCTGCTGGTGGTGGTCATGGTGGCGGGGTACTACGGCGTGGACCTCGGCCCCCTGCTGCAGGATCCGGCCCCGCAGAGCCAGCCCCAGCGTCAGAACTCGTCCCAGGCTGCAAACGATCCCCTCGCCCGCTTCACCTCGGTGATGCTCGCCTCCACGGAGGACGCCTGGGGCGAGATGTTCCAGCAAAGCGGCAACCACTATCAGGCCCCCAGACTGGTGCTCTATCGCGGTGCGACCCGCACCGGCTGCGGCCAGGGGCAGTCGGTGATGGGGCCCTTCTACTGTCCGGCCGACAGCACCGTCTACATCGATCTCTCCTTCTATCAGGACATGCGCGACAAGCTGGGGGCCGACGGCGACTTCGCCCAGGGCTATGTGATCGCCCACGAGGTGGGCCACCACGTGCAGAACCTGCTCGGTATCTCCACCAAGGTGCGCCAGCAGCAACAGGGGCTGAGCCAGGTCGCCCAGAACCGGTTGTCGGTCAAGCTCGAACTCCAGGCGGACTGCTTCGCCGGGGTCTGGGGCCACTATATGGAAAAAGAGCAGGTGCTGGAGCGTGGCGATCTGGAAGAGGCGCTCAATGCCGCCCAGGCCATCGGCGACGACAGGTTGCAGCAGCAAGGTCAAGGCCGGGTCGTTCCCGACAGCTTCACCCACGGCACCTCGGCCCAGCGCCTCGCCTGGTTCAAACGCGGTTTTGACAGCGGCAAGCCCGCCAGTTGCGACACCTTCGCCGCCCGCTAGACGCCCAAAAGAAGGGCCGGAACCTGACAGGATCCGGCCCTTTTGCCATGCATGGGAACCTCAGTACAGGGAGTTGACGATCACCTCCTCCTCCCATGCGCCAGCCAGCGGCAGGGGTAAGTAGGTGGAGTTGGCCGAACGGCCGGTGACGAAGTAGATGTGATCGCCGCGCGGGAAGTGCATGGCGATGAGCGCCTTTCCCACCTCTTTCGGCACGCTGAACGCGTCCCAGCCGTTGCTCATCTTCTCCCAGAAGGCCGGATTCTTCAGGTAGCTCTCACCATTGGGGGAGAACGCCTGCTTGCCGCGATAGCACCCCGGGCTGGAGAAGAGCAGGGTGTCGTCGATGTCGAAACCCACCGCCATCGGCAGCAGCCCATCCAGGCTCCTGGCAATCTGCGTCACCGACACCCAGTGAAAGGGGCCTGCTGGGCCAGGCTCACCGCAATGACACCGGCGGGGCTGGTCGGGATTTCGACTGCCACGGCGGGCAGGGTCAGGCTGGCGACAACCAGGGCAAAGCGGGGCGATAATGACATTAATCCCGATATAAGGTGTTCATGACGAACTCTCCAGGCCCAAGCCCCCCCTACCAGCAGGCTCTTTCGGCACTTCTTGTCCCCCGCTCTCGCCCCGGTGGGCTATAACTGCTGTACGCCTTCTAATGGCATTCAAATCAATTGCACCATTGCACCATTTACCGGAGATGCCATGGACGTGCACACCGCAGCTGCCCATTCGAATACTGTCACTCCCGCTTCATCCCAGGCCAGACTGGAGGCCGTCGACCAGCTGATGGCCCGGCTCGAGATCGCGCCAGACGGATTGATTCTGGATGCCAACCCCCGCTTTCTCGCCATCATGGGATACCAGCTGGCCGAGCTCAAGGGTCAGCACTACAGCATGCTGTTCCCCTCGGAGGCAGAAGAATCCGCCGACGAAGCCGCCCGTTGGCAGGCGCTGCGAACGGGGCAGGCACAGGAGGGAGAGTTTCGCCGCCGGGATCGGCAGGGGCGGGACATATGGCTGCGAGGCAGTTGCAGCCCCCTGCTGGACGAACAGGGCGCGCTGGTTCAGGTCATCGAATACACCATGGACCTGACCGAACAGAAACAACTGAACGCCAACTTCGAGGGGCAGCTCAACGCCCTGAGCCGGGTCATGGGCAAGGTGGAGTTTTCACTGGATGGCATCATCCTCGATGCCAATGCCCGCTTCCTGGAGACAGTGGGCTATCAGCTGGAAGAGCTGAAGGGCCAGCACCACAGGCTGCTGATCGATCCCGACTACGCCCAGTCGGCCGACTATCGCACCTTCTGGGAAACCCTGCGCCGCGGTGAATTCCTGGCGGGAGAGTTCTGCCGAATCGGCAAACAGGGTGAAGAGATCTGGATCCAGGGCTCCTACAACCCGGTGCTGGATCTCACCGGCAAGCCCAGCAAGATCGTCAAGTTTGCCACCGACATCACAGCCCAAGTAGAACAGCATCACCAGCTCAAGCGCGCCATGGAGGAGGCGGAAGAGGCCGCCAGGGTGCGCGAGGAGCTGCACAAGTCGCTGCAGGAGATGTCGACCCCGGTCACCCCCATCTGTGACGGGATCCTGCTGCTGCCGCTGGTGGGGATCATCGATTCCATGCGTACCGCCGACGTGATGAACAAATCGCTCACCAAGATTGCCGAGACCCGGGCCCGGGTCTTCGTACTGGACATCGCCGGAGTCGCCACCGTGGATACCGGCGTCGCCAACCAGCTGATCAAGATCACCAAGGCGACCCAGTTCATGGGGTGCGAGGCCATCATCTCCGGCGTCTCGCCCGCCATCGCCCGCACCATGGTGGAGCTGGGGGTCTCTGTCGGCGACATCCGCACCACGGCGACCCTGCGGGGTGCCTTCGAGATCGCCCTCAAGCGGGTCGGATCCACCCTCTAGGCCTCTAGGAGAGATGCATGCTGCTCAACAATGATCTGGGCATCGCCGACGTGGCCGACTGCATCGTGGTCAGCATGCGCCCCGACCTCGGTGACGAGGGCATGCAGCAACTGATGCAGGCCCTCTCCCAGCGGCTGATGCTGGGCCGCCAGCACGCGGTACTGCTCGACTTCTCCGGGGTCATGCTGCTCGATCACCACGAATTCAGGCAGGTACGCAAACTGGCCGAGGTGTGCCGCCTGCTCGGTGCCGTCTGCCTGCTGGTGGGGCTGAATGCAGGGATCGCCGCCTTCCTGGCGCTGGCCGATGCCGAGCCCGGGCCGCTGCGCTGCTTTCTCGACATGGACGATGCCTTCGCCCATGTTCGCAGGACGCTCAAGGATGAGGACTAGCGCATCATGCAGTTGGAACAGAGCCTTCAAGAAGCCAGCTACCCGCTGCGCCACGACATCGACCTGCACCTGACGGTGATGGCGGTACGCCGCCTCCCCTTCATCGCCAACCTGTCCGAGGTGGACCGTGCCATGCTCTCCACCGTGGTCTCCGAGCTTGGCAGCAACATCCTGAAATACGCCGAGCGGGGGGAGATCACCCTCACCCTCCACCATCCCAGCGGGCGTCCCTGCATCGACATCATCGCCCGCGATCAGGGACCCGGCATTGGGGACGTGCATCAGGCCATGCAGGATCACTACAGCACCTCGGGCACCCTGGGGCTAGGCCTGCCCGGCGTGCGCCGCATGATGTCTGAACTCACTATCAGTACCCCGCTGGAAGGGGGAACTCTGGTGCAGGCCCGCAAGTGGCTGGGCGCGGCGCCCCTGGTATCCAGGCCAATCGCTCCCCTCGCCTGCACAGGCCAGCTGCACGCCGGCCTGCAGCTGACATGGGCCAGCGAGAACCGCCCCTGCTATCCGGAACGGGTCTCCGGTGATCTGGCCTTCATCCGACCGGGGCCGGAGGGGGTATCGCTGATCCTGATCGACGTGAGCGGCCACGGTGCCTCGGCCAACAAGCTGGTACAGGTGCTGGAGGCTGCGCTGCAGCAAACCCACGAGCAGGAACCGGCCCGCCTGTTGCAACTGCTGCACCAGCACTGCATCGGTACCCGGGGCGCCGCCGCCGGCGTGGCCCTGGTCAACGGCGAACGGGGTGAGCTGAGCTATGCCGGCATCGGCAATACCCGCATCTGCCTGCGCGGCCACGAACCCTGGCGCGGCATCTCCCGCGACGGGGTGCTGGGAGAGCGTTTCCCCACCCCCTTGCTGCAGCGCCAGCCACTCGTCGCGGGGGACGTGGTGATGCTCTATTCGGACGGTATCAGCGAATCCCTCAACCTGCGCGACGGTGCGCTGGATCTGGCCGCCGAGCCCGCCCAGCTGGCACGCCAGGTGATCGCCCACAGTGGCCGCAGCACCGACGATGCCAGCTGCATCGTGCTGCGTGTGCTGGCAGGAAAGGAGGACTAGATGCGGCAACTGATCGGGGAAACCCTGCTGTCAGGCCCGGCGGCGGCACTCACCGCCCGGCGCAAGGTGATCCAGGTACTCACCTGCCTCGACGGAACTCCCACCTTCGTGGCACCGCTGGCGGGCGCCACTTCCGAGCTGGTACGCCAGCTGGTGGCGAACACGGAGCCGCTGCAACTGCAGTTGTGGCTGGAGACTAGCACACAGGAGTTGTGGCTCTCGCTCTCGGCTGACGCCCCCATCCCCCCCGAGCCGGACGGCCGCCATTCATGTGGCATCCGATTGGTCGCGCACGCGGACAACGCCATCGCCCTGGTCTACCGCCTGCCCCGCTGGCCCGATGAACTGCTGCTGCAACAGATGCAGCAGCAGTTCGCAGAACCGACCCGGGACGAGCTGTTTGCGGTGATGCAGGCCAAGAACCAGGAGCTGGAAGTGGCCTATGAGCTGGCGGAGGGCGCAACCCGGGCCAAGAGCGATTTTCTCGCCAACATGAGCCACGAGATCCGTACTCCCATGAACGCCATCCTCGGCATGTCCCATCTCGCCCTGCAGACCCGGCTCGATCCGCAGCAGTTCGACTATGTCAGCAAGATCCAGCGTTCGGCCCAGCATCTGCTCGGCATCATCAACGACATCCTCGACTTCTCCAAGATCGAGGCCGGCAAGCTGGATCTGGAGCGGATCGAATTCGATCTCGACCATGTACTGGAGAATCTGACCACCCTGGTGGGCGAAAAGGCGGAAGCCAAGGGCATAGAGTTGCTGTTCGAGGTCGACCACCAGCTCGACACCCTGCTCTATGGCGATCCCCTTCGCCTCGGCCAGATCCTGATCAACTATGCCAACAACGCGGTCAAGTTCACCGAGCAGGGGGAGATCCTGGTCAAGGTCAGCTGCCTGGAGAAACAACCCCAGGAGGTGTTGCTGCACTGCTCGGTACAGGACACCGGGATCGGCATGAGCCAGGAGCAGCAGCAGCGG
Source organism: Aeromonas sp. TW 6 (assembly GCF_013168745.1). Taxonomy (NCBI): domain Bacteria; kingdom Pseudomonadati; phylum Pseudomonadota; class Gammaproteobacteria; order Aeromonadales; family Aeromonadaceae; genus Aeromonas; species Aeromonas sp. TW 6. The sequence continues at coordinate 127,092 of NZ_JABERS010000006.1, forward strand.
CTGTTCCAGTCCTTCCAGCAGGCGGACAGCTCCACCACCCGCAAGTACGGCGGCACCGGCCTCGGCCTCGCCATCTCCCGCAAACTGGCCGAGCTGATGGGTGGCGAGGTGGGGGTACAGAGCGAACCAGGCCAGGGCAGCACCTTCTGGTTTACCGCCCGACTCGGTAGGGGCAGGCGCAGATCCCGCTATCTGCCGAGCCTGGATCTGCGCGGGCGCCGCATGCTGGTGGCCGACGACAGTGCCAGCGCCCGCACCATCATGGCCGCCCTGCTGCGCAGCATGAGCTTTGTGGTGGACACCGCCGAGTCGGGCCAGCAAGCACTACAGATGATCGCCGGCGCCGAGCAGGAGGGACAGCCTTACGAAGTGGTATTGCTGGACTGGCACATGCCGGGGCTGGATGGCATCGAGACCGGTCGCCGCCTCATCGCCCGCGGCATGGGCCCGCGTCCCTATCGGGTCATGGTGACCGGCTACGGACGGGAAGAGGTCTTTCGCCAGGCCGATGCCGCCGGCTTTGATCGGGTGCTGGTCAAGCCCGTATGCGCCTCCGTGCTGTTCGATACCGTCATCGGCCTGTTTGGCCAGCAAACCAGTTCACTCACCTTCAAACCACCGCAGGTGACCCATCGCTACCGCTTCGACGGACTCAGGATCCTGCTGGCGGAAGACAACGAGCTCAATCAGCAAGTCGCGCTGGAGCTGCTGCGGGCGGTCGGTGCCGATGTCAGCATCGCCGGCAATGGTGCCATCGCGCTGGAGATGGTGGCCCAGACCCACTACGACCTGATCCTGATGGACATGCAGATGCCGGTGATGGATGGCCTGGCCGCCACCCGGCTGTTGCGCGAGCGGGAAGGCATCGGGCAACACACCCCGATCCTGGCGATGACGGCCAACGTCATGGCCGGTGACCGCGAACGCTGCCTCGCTGCCGGGATGGACGATCACATTGCCAAGCCCATCGACCCCGACAGGCTGTATGCGGCCCTGCAGCGCTGGGCAACCTCCTTCAGCCGCGAGGTCAACAGCACGCTCACTGCCTCACACGCATCACCCGCCACCGCCTTGCTGCCACAGCTGCAGGCGATCGGGCTCAACGCCGAGCCAGCCCTGCAACGATTGATGCATAACTGGGAGTGGTATCGGGATCTGCTGCAACGTTTCGCCCGCCAGGGGAGTCAGCCGATGGAAACCCTGCTGGCCGCCCTGCAGGCGAATGACCGGGAAGAAGCGCATCGACAGGCCCATACCCTCAAGGGCATAGCCGCAACGCTGGGGGCCGGGTCGCTGCAGGATGTCTCGGCCCGGCTGGAGAGCGCCCTCGCCCGGGGAGACGATGCCACCAGCCTGCTGCCGCTGGCCGAGCTGGGGCTGCAACAGCAGCAGCAACTGGCCGCCAGCCTGCTGACACTCCTGCCGGCCCCTGCCCCCCCCGGCTTGCCGGAGGCTACCCCCGCCGAGCTGGCCCCCCTGCTGCACCAGCTGACCGGGCTGCTGCTGGAAGACGATGCGGAAGCCTTCATCCTGTTCCAGCGCAATCAGGCCAGGCTCGCTCCCCTGCTGGGCGAGGCAGCACCGGCCATGCACGATGCCATGACCCGTTTTCGCTTCGCCGATGCCCTGGCATATCTGCAACAAGTCCGGGCCCTCAGACCCGATCTGTTCAACCAAGAGTGAGGCGCCATCATGCTCAACTTGCTGGATCCCGATACCAAACCCACCCTGCTGGTGGTCGATGACACACCGGAGAACCTCTCCCTGCTCAGCGCCCTGCTCAGCCCCCACTACCGGGTCAAGGTCGCCATCAGCGGCCAGCGGGCGCTGGAGATCCTCTCGGCCAGCACCCGGGTGGATCTGATCCTGCTCGACGTGGTGATGCCCCAGATGGACGGCTATCAGGTGATGCAGGCGCTACAGGAGATGCCGCAGGTGCGGGAGATCCCGGTGATCTTCCTGACCGCCAAGGTGGAGGAGAGTGCGGAGGCGCACGGCCTGGCGCTGGGGGCCGTCGACTACATCCACAAGCCGATCACCCCCGCCATCGTGCTGGCCCGGGTCAGAAACCACCTGGAGCTGAAAGCGGCGCGGGATCTGCTGCACGACCAGAACGCCTTTCTGGAGCAGGAGGTGGAGCGGCGCACCCGGGAGAACGAACTGATCCAGAACATCACCATCCACTCCCTCGCCTCTCTTGCCGAAACCCGCGACAACGAGACCGGCAACCATATCCTGCGCACCCAGCACTATGTGCGGCTGCTGGCGGAGACCCTCTGCGAGCATGCCCGCTTTCGTGCAGAACTGACCCCCAAGACCATCGATCTGCTGTTCAAATCGGCCCCGCTGCACAACATCGGCAAGGTCGGCGTGCCAGACCGGATCCTGCTCAAGCCTGGCAAGCTGGATGCGGACGAGTTTGCCCAGATGAAGCACCACTCCATTCTCGGCAAGGAGGCCATCGTCCATGCCGAGGAGGCGCTGGGGGTAGAGGTGGAATTTCTGCGACTGGCCAAGGAGATCGCCTGCTACCACCACGAGAAGTGGGACGGCACCGGCTATCCCTATGGCCTGCACGGTGACGAGATCCCGCTCTCGGCCCGCTTGATGGCGCTGGCCGACGTGTACGACGCCCTCATCAGCAAGCGCTGCTACAAGGCTGCCATGTCCCACCAGGAGGTGGTGCCGATCATACTGGCGGGACGAGGCAATCACTTCGACCCCGACATCACGGACGCCTTTGCCCGCATCCACCAGCAGTTCCACGAGATCGCCCTGCGTTACAACGACGACAAGGGCGAGCGGGAGTCCAATCGCGACTAGGCGGTGGCGGGCAGCAGATCGGTGAAGACGAAGCCGTCCCGCAGCACCGTTTCCCCCACCCGGATGGGCAAGGGATGCAGGAACATGGGGCCGTCCCAGGCCAGGGTGTGGAACTCCCCGTTCTCGCCGCAGGGATCCACCCCGGCGGGCAGGGCAGCCAGGAAGGCCGAGCCGAATTCATGACCACCTAACCCGGCGTCCAGCTTGCCCGGATCCAGGGTGCAGACCCTGGCCTTGAGCCCGGCGTCGATCATCGCCTGCGCCAGCTCGGTCGTGTCGCTGCCCCAGAGCGGGAAGAGCGGCGTGATGCCGGTCCCCGCCAGTTGCCGCTCCCGATAGGCGCGCACATCCTCAAGAAAGAGATCCCCGAACGCCATGTGGTAAATGTCCTTGGCCTGCACATCGGCGATGAAGCCCGTCATGATGCGCCCATACTCCTCGTTACTGCAGGGCCAGGGCAGGTCGATGGTGGTCAGCGGCAAGCCCACACACTCAGCCTGTGCCAGCAGCAACTGCTTGCGCACCCCGTGCATGGCCACCCGCTCGAACGCCTGGTTGAGGCTGGTGAACAGCCCCACCACCTCGATGGCCGGATCCTGGCGCAGGCGATGCAAGGCCCAGGCGCTGTCTTTTCCGCTGCTCCAGGAGAGCAGTACCTTTTTCTTCGTCATGATCTCTCCAGCTACTTGCCGCACCGTGCTGCAAGACAGTGTTGCGAATTGTGCGATTTACATTGCGGGACACAAAAGCATACCCTCGTGGGTGAGCGTATCCCCGCAGCACACCGGGGAGAATAACTAAAAAAACGATGGGAAACATAAGGATATGAGTAAAGTCAGCACATCGCACGACCACGGTCGCCCCCTCAATCGACAGGATTACAAGACCCTGAGCCTGGCGGCGCTGGGCGGCGCCCTCGAATTCTACGACTTCATCATCTTCGTCTTCTTCGCCGTGGTCATCGGCGAGCTGTTCTTCCCGGCCGACATTCCCGAGTGGCTGCGCCAGTTCCAGACCTTCGGCATCTTCGCCGCCGGCTACCTGGCCCGCCCCCTGGGGGGCATCATCATGGCCCACTTTGGCGATCTCATCGGCCGCAAGCGGATGTTCACCCTCAGCATCATCCTGATGGCCTTGCCGACCCTGCTGATCGGCCTGTTGCCCACCTACGCCGTGCTCGGCATCGCCGCCCCCCTGCTGTTGCTGCTGCTGCGGATCCTGCAAGGGGCCGCCATCGGCGGGGAAGTCCCCGGTGCCTGGGTCTTCGTGGCCGAACACGTGCCCGCCCGCCGGGTCGGTGTCGCCTGCGGCACCCTCACCGCGGGGCTGACCGCCGGCATCCTGCTCGGCTCCCTGGTGGCGACCGCCATCAACCGTGGCATGAGCCCGGGGGATGTGAGCGACTGGGGCTGGCGTCTGGCCTTCGTGCTCGGCGGCGTGTTCGGCATCGTCGCCATGTACCTGCGCCGCTGGCTGCACGAGACTCCGGTCTTCGCCGAGATGCAGGCCAACAAGTCCCTGGCCGAGGAGCTGCCCCTCAAGACGGTACTGCGTGAACACAAGGGCAGCGTCGTCGTCTCCATGCTGCTGACCTGGCTGCTCTCCGCCGGCATCGTGGTGGTGATCCTGATGACCCCGACCTATCTGCAGAAGGTCCACGGCATCAGCCCGGCCGATGCCCTGACCGCCAACTCCCTGGCCATCGTCGCCCTCACCCTGGGCTGCATCGTCTATGGTCGCCTGATCGATGCCATCGGCAGCGGCCCTACCTTCATCCTGGGCTCCCTGCTGCTGGCCGGCGCCACTTACTCCTTCTACCACAGCCTGGCAGCCGGCACGGATCAGCTGGTGCCCCTCTACATGCTGGCGGGCTTTGCGGTGGGGATCGTCGGCGCCGTGCCCTACGTCATGGTCAATGCCTTCCCGCCGGTGGTGCGCTTCTCCGGGCTGTCGTTCTCCTACAACGTGGCCTACGCCATCTTCGGCGGCCTCACCCCCATGCTGGTCACCCTCTGGATGAAGGAGGACGTGCTGGCCCCCTCCCACTATGTGGTCAGCCTGGCCGCCCTCGGTTTCGTGCTCGGCATCTGGCTCTGGCTGCGCCAGCGCGGCCAACGCCAGGCCACCCCGCAGGCCGCCTGATCCTTCCCAAGCAAGCCCCGCACTGTCGGGGCTTGTTCTTTGCGGATATCATCGACCGGGTGGCGGTCCGCTGCGGACCTGCCAGCTCACCCCAATCCGTCCACCTGCCCGAGGTCCACTATGTTCTTCCAAGTCGTCTTTCTCGCCTTGCTGGCCCTGCTGCCCATGGTCAACCCGCCCACCACGGCCACCCTGCTGCTGGGACTGAGCAAGGGCATGTCCCGCGAGCACATCCGCCGCCAGATCAACATGGCCGCCCTCTATCTGTTCGCCACCCTGTGCGTCAGCTTCTTCATCGGATCCTCCATCCTGGATCTGTTCGGGATCTCCATTCCCGGCCTGCGCCTGGCCGGTGGCCTCATTATCGCCTTCATCGGCTTTCGCATGCTCTTCCCCTCGCCGAACCAGTCTGCCGGGGTCGAGGCCAACCAGAATATCGCCTTCGTGCCCCTCACCATGCCCAGCATGTGCGGACCCGGCACCATGGCGCTGGTGATCAGCGGCGCGGCCCAGATCGCCGAGCTGCCGGCCGAGGCCGATCGCGTCGTCATCTATGCCGCCATGGTCACCGCCTTCGCCCTGATGAGCCTGATCAGCTGGGGTGTGCTCAAGCTGGCAGATCCCGTGTGCAAGATCCTGGGTGCCACCGGCATCGACGCCATGACACGCATCATGGGTTTCCTGCTGGTGTGCATGGGTATGCAGTTCTGCATCAACGGCGTCAAGGAGGTGGCGCAGGATCCCGTCTTCCATGGCCAGGTGATGGAACAACCCGCTGCCGCCTTGCCGTCCCATGCCGGATCCACCGCCTTCGATCATCTCGCCGTGCCGCGCCAGCCCTGATTGAAAACGGTGTCATTTTTCGTGCAAATCCCTCCTGATCTTGCGCCTGATCATATTGCCTTCATCTTGATGGGGTAGTCTGGTTTTTGTACAGGCAGGGTTCAGAAGGTTGCCGCTAGCGTGGCATGTGCTGAGCCCATTACTTGAGGAGATATGCAAATGGAAAAGATGCTGACCGAGATTGGAAGCTACAGCCTGTTTCATGAGTATCTGAATGTGGTCGGTGCCGCCAGCCCCGCGCTGACCCGGATCAAGACAGAATGGGAGTTCAAGCGAAAGGATCGCCTGCTCGCCCAGATAAGGGTGGATGACCACGGCCACGCCCGCTTCTTCATCGACGCCCGCGCCATCTCGGTCAACTGATCCGAGCCCCCTTCACCAGCCCCGGCCCTGTCCGGGGCTTTTTGTTGCCTTTTCTCCGGCCAATAAAAAACCCCGGCACTGGGCCGGGGTTCGAGAGGGCGAGTGAGCCTTACTGGGTACCGCCCACGGTGAGCTGATCCAGCTTGAGGGTGGGCTGGCCGACGCCGACCGGCACGCTCTGCCCCTCCTTGCCGCAGACCCCGACCCCGCGATCCAGCGCGAGATCACGGCCCACCATGGAAACCTGGCTCATCGCCTCGGGGCCGTTGCCGATCAGGGTCGCCCCCTTGATGGGCGCGGTGATCCTGCCATCCTCGATGAGGTAGGCCTCGGAGGCGGAGAAGACGAACTTGCCGGAGGTGATGTCCACCTGACCGCCACCGAAGTTGGGGGCGTAAATGCCCTTCTTCACCGAGGCGATGATCTCCGCTGGATCGTACTGACCCGCCAACATGTAGGTGTTGGTCATGCGCGGCATCGGCAGGGCGGCGTAGGATTCGCGGCGGCCGTTGCCGGTGAGCGGTACCCCCATCAGGCGGGCGTTCTGCTTGTCCTGCAGGTAACCCTTGAGGATGCCGTTCTCGATCAGCACGTTGTAGCCCCCCGGCGTCCCCTCGTCGTCGATGGAGACAGAGCCGCGCCGACCCGGCAGGGTGCCGTCATCGACGATGGTGCAGTGTTTGGAAGCCACCTGCTCGCCGATGCGCCCGGCAAAGGCGGAGGAGCCCTTGCGGTTGAAGTCCCCTTCCAGACCGTGACCCACCGCCTCGTGCAGCAGCACACCGGGCCAGCCGGCACCGAGCACCACCGGCATGGTGCCGGCCGGGGCGTCGATGGCCTCCAGGTTGACCAGGGCCTGACGCACCGCTTCGCGCACATAGCCAAACGCCCGGCTCTCGAGCCCGTCCAGCTCGAGGAAATGGTCGTAACCGAAGCGGCCACCGCCCCCCGCGCTGCCGCGCTCACGGCGATCCCCCTTCTCGGCGATGACGGTCACCGAGAGGCGCACCAGCGGGCGCACGTCCGCGGCCAGGGTGCCATCGGTGGCGGCCACCAGGATCTCTTCATAGACCCCGCTGATGGAGGCCATCACCTGATTGATGGCGGGATCCAGACTTCTGGCGAACTTGTCCATCTGCTCCAGCAGGGCAATTTTCTGCTGCTTGTCGAGGGTCTGCAGGGGATCCAGCACCGGGTAGAGCAGGTTTGCTTCGGTGCGAGCCCACGCCTTCACCTTGCCCTGCGCACCGGCGGCGGCGATGCCGCGAGCGGCAGTCACCGACTGTTGCAGCGCCAGTAGGCTCAGCTCGTCCGAGTAGGCGAAACCGGTCTTCTCGCCGCTGACGGCGCGCACCCCCACCCCCTGATCGATGTTGTAGCTGCCATCCTTGACGATGCCGTCCTCCAGCATCCAGGACTCGTGCCAGCTGCGCTGGAAATAGAGGTCGCCGAACTCCACCTGATGGCTCATCAAGCTGCCGAGCAGCTGTTGCAGCCGCCCTTCGTCGAGATCGTTCGGGGCCAACAGGGAGGCACTAACCTGGCTCAATAGACTCAAATCTTTCTCTCCACTCTCATGCGAGATGTCGTAACGGTTAAATCCACGGCCGCGGGCTCACAACAGGCGGGCGTGTTGCAGCACCGGCATGGTGCGTTTCAATTCATCGACCAGGGCCCCATCCAGCGGCGCCAGCACAGTGCCCTGCCCCGACGCCCGACAGGCCAGCACCCGGCCCCAGGGGTCGATCACCATGCTGTGGCCCCAGGTCTGACGCCCTGTCTCGTGGGTGCCCCCCTGGTTGGCGGCCACCACGTAGCACTGGTTCTCGATGGCACGGGCCCGCAGCAGGGGCTCCCAGTGCGCCTCGCCGGTGACGGCGGTAAAGGCGGCAGGCACCAGCAGCACCCGGGCACCGGCCCGGGCCAACTGGCGGTACAGCTCGGGAAAGCGCAGATCATAACAGATAGAGAGGCCGAGGGGACCAAAGGGGGAGTCCACCAGCACAGGCTGATCACCCGGGCTGAAGGTCTCCGACTCCCGGTAGCGGCCGTGATTGTCCGCCACATCCACGTCGAACAGGTGGATCTTGTGGTAGTGGCCCTTGCGCTCGCCGTCGGGATCGAACACCAGGGTGCTGGTGTGGATGTGGTCGGCATCGGCGATGGCGGTGGGCATGGCCCCGGCCACCAGCCAGATGCCGTGGGATTTGGCCCAATCAGAGAGTTGCTGCTGGATTGGGCCATTTCCCAATGGCTCTGCCCCGTCCAGATACCCCTGCCGCTCGCCAAAGAGGGCGAAGTTTTCCGGCAGCAGCACCAGCAAGGGGCGCTCCCCGGGCAGACTCGCCAGCTCGGCGGCGATCCGCTCCCGGTTATCCTGCCAGGTTCGACCCGATATCAACTGCATGGCGGCTAGCCACATGACGCGCTCCTTCTGTTGGACGAGCCGGTGGCACAAGGCCTTCTCGGCTCGCAGGCAATATCCGCACTCTTCTGTTGGGCGAGCCGGTGACCGGTGACGGAAGGCCTCCTCGGCTCGCGGGGCAATATCCGCACTCTTCTGTTGGGCGAGCCGGTGACCGGTGACACAAGGCCTTCTCGGCTCGCGGGCAATATCTGCACTATGAGGGGTTTGGCGGCCGGGGGAAAGTCCCCCAGCCCGGTGCATGCCCTCAGCGCTGACCCGAGCCCTGATGCTTGGGATCGAGCAGGAAGGGGGTGACCTCCTTGGCGGGCAGGCCGGGCGCCACCGCATCCACCGCCTCCTTCTGGTGCTGGTTGAGCTTGATGCGGGCGCGATCCCGCCCCGCCTCCACCAGCCTGGGGGCGTCCAGCGGGCCGGAGACCCGAAAATCGATGCGGGTCACCACGTCCACCACGGGCTCCAGCAGCTTGGAGAGGGCCAGCACATAGAGCCCGGTGATGGGGGTCAGGGAGAAGGCCGCCACCACCGGCAGGGTGCCGCCCAGGTTGGGGGAGAAGCTCAGATCAAAGTCGAGCCGCCAGCGCACCAGATCCGCGATGCCCTTGCCCCGCAGGTTGCCCGCGGCCCCCTTCATGTAGAAATCGTTGTTCTCCACCACCCCCTGATTGACCTTGGCGGAGGCGGACATGGACTCGAAATAGAAGCCCTTGTCGAAGACGTCGCGAAAATCGAGGCGCAGCTTGCGCATCAGGGAGTCGAGGCTCAGCAGGGAGAGAAGTCGGGCCCCCTTGTCGTTGACCTCCCGCAGGGTCCCCCCCTCCAGCTGGTAGTCGGCGCTGCCCGCCAGGGTCGGCAGGCTCAGGCGGTAGGGCACGTCACGCCAGTTCAGATCCAGCGCCAGCTTGCCCGGGGCATCCCCGATGGGCGAGGTATAGCCAAGCCGCTTGAGCAGGAGCTCGCTGTTGCGGGTCTCGAGGTTCACCCTGGCACGGGTCTGCATCTGGCTGCCACGGGCCAGCCACTCGGCGCTGCCGCGCAGGGTGCTGCCCGCCAGGCGCATCTCCAGTCCCTTGAGATCCAGCCGGTTGGCCCCGGGCAGCAGCTCCCCCTTCACCTCACCCAGGGGCAGCTCGCCGAAGCGGCAATCCACGCAACTGAAGGTGAGCCAGGGAATGGCATTCATGATGGCCCTGTCCTGGCGCTCATCGGGATCCGGGCTGAGATCGGTCCCCTTGCCGGACCAGTAGATGCGGGCAAACTTGGCATCGATGGGGCGCCCATCGGCCACCGGCACCCGCACCACCCCCATCACGTCGGGGCTGTCGATCATCACCTCGGTGGCCTGGTTCACCGGCCCCAGGGTGAAGTGCACCGCCTTGAGGCTGGCACTGCCGATGTCGGCACGGGCCAGCTGGCCATCTACCCACCACTCCTGGGGCAAGAAAGAGGGGCCCACCACCGCATTGTCACTCGGCGCCGAACCGGCCGGCAGCCACTGCTTGAGACGAGCCAGCCAGCCGGCCACGTCCGCCTGCTGCTGGTTGATGGCGAGCAGCATGGGCTTGTCCTGCATCACCCGCGCCCCGGGCTGGCCGATGTTGACCCGCACCCGGCTGAGGTAGGGGACGCCGTCGCCGTACACCAGGCGGCTCTGCATGTCGATGTCCGCCCCCAGCACGGCGCGGATGTCGGCGCTGCCATCCCGCCCACGGGCCGTCACCTTGAGGGGCAGCCGGGTACCCGCCGCCTTGGTCAGGGGCACAGGCAGATCCAGCCCCATGCCCTGCAGGTTGGAGTCCAGCGCCAGCTGGAAGCTGAACGCCTTGTTCTCGGGCAGGGTCAGCCCCAGGGTACCCGACCAGTTGCTGCGCCCCTGGAGCATCTCGAGGGCCGGTATGTCCCGGCGCTGGCGGCGGCTGTCCCACTGCCCCTGGAACTTGAGATCGGCCTGATAGCCGTGGGGCAGTTGCCGCCCCTGATAATCCAGGGTCAGCGGCTGGTTCCACAGGCTGGCCTTGAGGTTGTGAATGCGAGTCTGCTCGTTGTCATACTCGAGCGTCCCTGCGACCCCGTCGAGGGGTAGATCCAGGGAGGCGATCCTCACCTTGTTGTCCTTGAAGCTGGCTTCCCCGCTGGCCTTGACCTCCCCCTCGCCATCCAGCGGTATGTCGAGCTTCACCGTGCCCTTCATGGGGCCGCGGATCTCCACCTCCCGCAGCGCCTGACCGACGGATCCCCCCAGCGGCGAGTCCTGCAAATAGTCGCTGATGGCCTTGCCCTCGCCCTCAACCCTGGCATCCACGTAGAGGTGAGCACCCGGATAGAGGTCCGGGATCCAGGCGTGCACCGAGTCGGAGCTGGCCTTGCCGAGCTGGGTGGCGCGGCTGTTCATGTCGAGGCTGGCGTTCTGGAACAGCAGATCGATCTGCAGGTCGGTCAGCGGCTGCCAGCCCGGGAAAAACTCGTAGGTGGCCTGTTGCAGCGGCACCGCCACCTGGAAGACGCCCTTGCCGTTGTCGTAGGGGAAGTCACGGAATTCGCCGTACCAGAGCAAGTCTGCACCCTTGGCCTTGCCCCCCTTGATGGCGCCGCTCAGGTAGCTCACCAGCCCCTCATCCATCACCGCCAGGGGGTAGTAGCGATCCGCATGGGCCGCGTTCTTGACGTCGATGCGCCCGGTCAGGGCGAGGAAGGGGTGCTCGAACAGCTCGAGGCGAAACCGGCTGGCGAGGCGCAGATCCGGGTTGTCCAGGGTAATGTCCTGGCCATAGAGCACCCAGCCTTGCGGCGCCCGCCACCAGTCGAGGGCCGCACCCAGGCTGTCCACCGGGATGGGTTCCTTGAAGTGGCGGGCCGGATCCACCTTGCCCTTGCCCAGGGTCAGGCGGGCACGCCCCCCGTTCGGGGTCAGCCAGAAGTCACCGTCCAGCTTTTGCAGACCGGGCACATCGTGCCAGGCCCGGGTCCCGAAGCCGCGCAGTTGCCCCTGCAAAGAGAGCCCCTGCCAGTCCCCGTCGGCCTGCAGGACCAGCTCCTGCAACTGGCCTCTTGGCCGGGTGCGCTTGAGGGTCTCGGTCAGCTCGGGATAGAGGCCGGAGACCAGCTGGCTCAGGTTGGCAATCTGGTCGAGATCGATGGCGGGCACATAACCCTGGATGCGCGAGCCGATGCGCTCGAGCTGCAGGCGGCTGTGCAGCCAGGTGGCGCCATCGAGCTTGAAGGTGACGTCGTGGCTGGCGAGCTGCCACGCCTCGCCGTCCCGGCGCAGCTGGATCTTGCCTCCCTGCAGGTCGAGGCGGTGTGGCTCCCCCTTGATCTCGTCTTTCCAGATCAGGTGGTTGTTGCCAAAGGCCAGCAGGGAGTTGCCGAGCCTGCCCTTCTCGAACTCGCTCCAGAGCTGGAAGTCGAGCTGGCCGCTCACCGGCGGCGCGCCGGCGTGGATCCGGGCCAGCATGGGGCTGATGTCCAGCTCGCTGGCCCCCAGATAGAGCTGGCCCTTGAGGCGGTCGAGCCGCACCTCGGGAGCATCCACATCGATGATGAGGTCCAGGGTGCTCTCCCCCACCCCGTTGATGAGATAGGCCTTGCCGACCCCCTGATGCCGCTTGCCGCGGTTCTGCCAGCGCAACTGGGCGATGTCGAGGGCGCGCACCTCCCCCAGTGCCGTGGTGAGGCTCAGGCGAGTGTCGTGAATGTCGAAGGTGGAGAGCTGGGTCAGCAGGAAGCGCAGCAGGGCCTCCTGCTGGTTCGCGCTCTTCCCGCTGACAGGGGTGGCGGGCTGGGTCATGTCCAGCGCGATGTTGCCGTCGCTCAGGATCAACTGGCCAAACACCGGTCTGAGTTCGTTGAGGGAGCGCCAGAAGTCGAGGTGGGCCCACACCTTGCCAAGGCGCAGGGAGAAACGCCCCGAATCGGGGGCGATGGCCAGTCCTTCCAGCCCGATGGCCGGGCCGCGGGGAGTCCACTCCAGCCCGACGTGATCCACGCTCACCTCGAGCTGACTCTCCCCGAGCAGGGTCCCTATCACGGCCGCCCGGTGCTGGTTGAGCAAAGGGCCGCCCAGTCGTACCACGCTGACCAGAACGGCCAGCAGCACGAAGAAGACTCCGAGGGCCAACCAGCCCCGACTCAGCCAGCGATAGACCAATTACATCATCACCACATCGAACTGTTCCTGCCCACAGAGCGGCTCGGAGACCACCCTGACCTGCTTGCCGATGAAGACTTCAAGCTCCGCCAGACTGTGGGACTCCTCCCCCCGCAGGTAATCGGCCACCGAGGGGGCCGCATAGACGGTGAACTGATCCGCGTCGTAGGCGCGGTTGACCCGGATGATCTCCCGCAGGATCTCGAAGCAGACCGACTCCACCGTCTTGACCCGGCCACGCCCCTTGCACTCGGGGCACTCGGCGCAGAGCACGTGCTCCAGGCTCTCCCGGGTGCGCTTGCGGGTCATCTCCACCAGCCCGAGCTGGGAGAAACCGTTGACGTTGGTCTTGGCCCTGTCTTTGGCCAGCGCCAGCTCCAGGCTGTGCAGCACACGGCGACGGTGATCCTCGGACTGCATGTCGATGAAGTCGATGATGATGATGCCACCGAGGTTGCGCAGGCGCAGGTGACGGGCGATGGCGGCAGTGGCCTCGACGTTGGTGTTGAAGATGGTCTCTTCCAGATTGCGATGGCCGACGAAGGCCCCGGTGTTGATGTCCACCGTGGTCATGGCTTCGGTCTGGTCGATGATGAGGTAGCCGCCGGATTTGAGCTCCACCTTGCGCTCCAGGGCCCGCTGGATCTCGTTCTCCACGTCGTAGAGATCGAAGATCGGCGACTCGCCGGTGTAGTACTCCAGCTTGTTGGCAAGCTCGGGCACGTACTCCTCGGTGAAGCGCTTGAGCTGATCGAAGCTCTGGCGCGAGTCGACCCGGATCTTGTCGAGCTCGGCACCGACGAAGTCACGCACCACCCTAAACGCCAGGCTGGGATCCTCATAGAGGATCTTGCAGGGGGGATACTTCTGCTTGCGCTCGAGGATCTTGCGCCACAGGCGCTTCAAGAAGGCGGCGTCCTGCTCCAGCTCCTGCTCCCCCACCCCTTCGGCGGCGGTGCGGATGATGTAGCCGCCCAGTTCGTCCACATAGCCGGCCACGGTGCGCTTGAGGCGCTCGCGCTCCGCCTCGGATTCGATGCGCTGGGAGACCCCTACGTGGGCACTGCCCGGCATGAAGACCAGATAACGGGATGGCAGGGTGATGTCGGTGGTGAGGCGGGCCCCCTTGGTACCGAGCGGGTCTTTGACCACCTGTACCATGATGTCCTGCCCCTGGCGCACCAGTTCGGCGATGTTGCCGGCCTGGAACTGCTCCTTCTCCTTGATCGCCACGCACTCGGTATGGGGGACGATGTCGGAGGCGTGCAGAAAGGCGGCCTTGTCCATGCCGATGTCGACGAAGGCGGCCTGCATGCCGGGCAGCACGCGGCTGATCTTGCCCTTGTAGATGTTGCCCACGATGCCGCGCTTGGCCTGACGCTCCACATGCACTTCCTGCAGCAGACCGTTCTCGACCAGGGCGACCCGGGTTTCGGAGGGGGTGACGTTTACCAGCAGTTCTACCGACATAAGTTACCTTGCCTTTCTAGTTTTGAATTCTGGCACGACGAACAACGGGTAACTCAGCAGCGCACTGCTGACGAGAGGATTACCGGGTCTGCTCGAGGTGCTGCTTGATCAACAGGTCCGTCTCCAGCAGGGGCAGGCCGACCACGGCACTGTAGCTCCCCTCGAGGCGACTGACGAATTTGCCGGCAATGCCCTGGATAGCATAGGCGCCCGCCTTGTCGCACGGCTCGCCGGTGCGCCAGTAGGCTTCGATCTCGGCCTCGTCCAGCTTGCGAAACGCCACGTTGGTGGTGACCAGCCGCACATCGCACCGCTCCGGGGTGGCCAGGGCCACCGCCGTCATCACCTGGTGTACCCGCCCGGAGAGGGCTTCCAGCATGTCTTTGGCGTCCAGCAGGTCGGAGGGTTTCTCCAGCACCCGCTCCCCCAGCACCACTATGGTGTCGGCCCCCAGCACAGGCAGCGCCGTCGGCGCCGCGGCCACACCGGCCATGGCCTTGTCGCGGGCCAGCCGGCAGACGTAATCCTGGGGCTTCTCACCGTCGTTGCGCAGCTCCGGCACATCCAGCTTGAGGACCTCGAAACGGTAGCCCAGGCGGGTCAGAAGCTCGTGCCGGCGGGGGGAGCCCGAGGCGAGATAGAGTTGCAGTTCGTTGTGCTTGTTCATACTTCACTCAATGAGACGATGCGCAGTTACAATGCGTTGTTTTTATTCACATTCACTTGATATTGAAGCGACGCCGCACCTTGCGCAAGACCATAAAAATCCAGGGCCATATTAACATCGTCGTCAACGTCGACCAAAAGTAGGCGAAGTTGAGGCTGGCCCGGCTGAACAGATGCTCCGCCCAGAACACGGTGATCTTCCCCACCAGGGAGAGCAGACCGATGATCAGCGCCTGCTGCCAGAGGGAGAAGTTGCGGATCTTCTGGAACTGGAAGGCCGCCAGGTAGGTGGTGATGGCCATGGCCATGGCCCGCACGCCGAGGGTGCTGCCGAGCAGCACGTCCAGCAGCAGGCCCGCCACCCAGGCGGTGCCGACGTTGGTCCGGTGCGGCAGCGCCAGCGCCCAGTAGATGAGCACCATGGCGAGCCAGTCCGGACGGAAGGGTTCGAATTGAAAGGGAAGCGGCAGGATGGAGAGGCACAGGGCCAGCAGGATCGAACACCAGATCCAGATCCTGCCGCTGGCGGGTTGCAGCATCAGCGCGTCGCCCCCGCCGCCGAGGTTGCCGTGGCCGCCGAGGCGCTCGCCGCAGGCTCAAGGGCATCCTTGTCGTGTACTTCCGGTTTCTTGTCGGTCCACAGCAGCAGCAGGTAGCGCAGACGGTCCAGCGCCACCAGCGGCTTGGCCTCGATCTGGGCGAAGGGCTTGCCCTCCACGTAGTCGGAGCGGGTCACGGTCGCCACCGGATAACCTTCCGGGAAGCGGCCGCCCAGGCCCGAGGTGACCAGCAGATCGCCGACCTGGACGTCGGTGTTGCGGGGCAGGTTGCGCAGCTCCAGCTTGTCCAGCTCGCCGCTGCCGGAGGCGATGGCGCGCAAGTCGTTGCGCAGCACCCGCACCGGGATACCGTGGCTGGAGTCGGTGATGAGCAGGACGCGACTGGTGGTGGAGCCCACGTGGAGCACCTGACCGACCACCCCCTGATCGTTGATCACCGGCTGGCCGTTGTAGACGCCATCCAGCGCCCCCTTGTTGATCAGCACCTGATGGCTGAAGGGGTCGGAATCCACCGACAGCAGCTCGGCCACCATCTTGCGGGACTCCTTGTGTACCGGCGACCCCAGCAGCTCGCGCAGCCGCTGGTTCTCGTGCTCCAGCTGATCCATCTTGAGCAGGCGCGAGCGCAGGGTGAACAGTTGCTGCTCCTGCTGCTTGGTCTGCTCGATGAGATCGGCGCGGGTCTGCACCTGGGTCGACATGGTGTCGAGCAGGGTGCCGGGGGCGTTGGCGATGTATTGCAGCGGGCTCACCAGGGAGCTCAGATAAACGCGGACATGGCTGAACACACCGAAGCGGGAATCCGCGACGATGGCAGCGACGGAGATGATGACGGCGAGAAACAACCGTAACTGAAGCGAAGGGCCTCTACCGAAGATGGGTTTCATGAGTCGTCAAAAAAGAGCCGGCGCTCGGCCGGCTTTGGGTCTTATTCGTAGTGGAACAGATCGCCACCGTGCATATCGATCAGCTCCAGCGCCTTGCCACCGCCACGGGCGACACAGGTGAGGGGATCTTCAGCCACGACGACCGGGATGCCGGTCTCTTCCATCAGCAGACGGTCGATGTCCTTGAGCAGGGCACCACCACCGGTCAGCACCATGCCGCGCTCGGAGATGTCGGACGCCAGCTCGGGCGGGGATTGCTCCAGGGCCACCATGACGGCGGAGACGATGCCGGAGAGCGGCTCTTGCAGCGCTTCCAGGATCTCGTTGGAGTTCAGGGTGAAGCTGCGGGGCACACCCTCGGCCAGGTTGCGACCGCGCACTTCGATCTCGCGCACCTCTTCGCCCGGATAGGCGGAGCCGATCTCGTGCTTGATGCGCTCGGCGGTGGCTTCCCCGATCAGGCTGCCGTAGTTGCGACGCACGTAGCTGATGATGGCTTCGTCGAACTTGTCGCCACCGATACGGACGGACTGGGAGTAGACCACGCCGTTCAGGGAGATGATGGCCACTTCGGTGGTACCGCCACCGATGTCCACCACCATGGAACCGGTCGCTTCGGAGACCGGCAGGCCGGCACCGATGGCGGCAGCCATGGGTTCATCGATCAGGTAAACCTCGCGGGCGCCGGCGCCCAGAGCGGATTCCTTGATGGCGCGACGTTCCACCTGGGTGGAGCCGCAGGGTACGCACACCAGCACGCGCGGGCTGGGGCGGAAATAGTTGTTGTCGTGAACCTGTTTGATGAAGTGCTGCAGCATCTTCTCGGTCACGTAGAAATCGGCGATCACGCCGTCTTTCATCGGGCGAATGGCGGAGATGTTACCCGGGGTACGACCCAGCATCTGCTTGGCGGCATGACCGACAGCAGCGACCGATTTGGCGTTCCCGCGCTCTTGGCGAATGGCGACAACTGAGGGTTCGTTAAGGACGATCCCTTGATCTTTTACATAGATCAGGGTGTTG
Source organism: Aeromonas sp. TW 6 (assembly GCF_013168745.1). Classification (NCBI taxonomy): domain Bacteria; kingdom Pseudomonadati; phylum Pseudomonadota; class Gammaproteobacteria; order Aeromonadales; family Aeromonadaceae; genus Aeromonas; species Aeromonas sp. TW 6. The sequence continues at coordinate 144,441 of NZ_JABERS010000006.1, forward strand.
GCAGTTCCCAAGTCGATCGACAGATCGTTGGAAAAGACGCCTCTGAGCTTTTTGAACATGGCTACGGGAAATCCTAAGAATTTGGAGGTGCAGAAAACCGGCTAACTTTACCAATGCCCACCCCAATGGGCAAGCGCTCAAACTGTCGCCAATCAATCAGGCGCGACAAAAATGCGAGTCATCACTCACCCGCTCAGGCCGACAAACACTACGAAACAAGGAGATAAGACGCCACTGTACAGCAATGCGTCTATCTCCCCGTGTCAGCCCGGGTGTCAGGGCATCACTTCGCGGCGATAAATAATGCGATCGTTACCTCGAGTGGAGCCGAAAATGGCCTCCCCCGCCTGAGTAAGTGGATCCGACAGCCAGAGTGGCCGTGACGGCTGTTTCGACAATTCCACCTTGTAGGGGATGCCAACAACTTTATTTGGTACTGGTACTAGCGCAGAGAAATGAAACAGGATCTCACCTTTGTTTGCCGTCGCTACACTGGCTGGCGCAGCCAGACCACTGAGCGTCAAAGTGCTACTGAAAGATTGCGGCGGCATGGTTCCTGGTACCTGACCCGTGACCTCATAAGAACCATTATTGAGACTGATCTTGTGCGTCGGATCCAATGGAACAAAACCTCCTTTGGCAAGAGATAGCTGTGTACAAACATCCGCTTGGTTGATTTTCCACGCCGCTCCTTCGAAATACTGCACCTGCAACGGCAGCATCAGAGGGGCGCTGGCGACCCCTTGTCTGGTGCTGGCCAGCACTCGGCCGTAACGCAGCTCCTGAGTTCCCAGCCGAATGGCGTTACAACCAACCCCTTGACATCCCCCCGCAACGCCGGGGTTCATATCAGCCCCTGTCAGTACCGTTTCCCCCCCGTCTTTGTCATCCATTCGCAGGCCGATATCAAGCAGGGAGAGCGGCTCTTCCGGGGCTGCCCCCCGATCAAATCGGGTATTATCCCGCTGATCCACCGTGGCAACGCCATCGATCCAGCTCAGAGAGGGAGACATGGAGAAGCGTGTTGAACGGTCCACCCCGTCGAGGGCATTGGCCGCGACCATCTGTGCAATTCCCTTGGCGAAGCCCTCTTTATAATTCTGCGTGGTTACTCCCTGATTGTTACGAGCCTTGATAATAAAACCACTTTGGAAGGGCTGGCTCATATAAGTAAAGATGTTACAGGCAGGTGTGATAAAGCCGCCGCTTAAGCTGTAATCCCAGGGCACGAAGCGCCCCACCGGCACACTGGTGGCGGCGGGAATGGTGGAACCGAAGTAGCCTGAGGTCGGCGGTGTCGCCGTCATCTGGAAGACTCCGACCTCGTTGAGCGACTGGGTGACGGCATTGAGGTTGTTGCTGGCCGTGATGGCATGGTCATAACTCAGCTTGCTGACCACCGCCTCGACCCCGGGCTTGGGGGCCACCAGCTGGCTGCCAAGCGCTATCTTGGCCAGTGTGAAGTTGGGGGTCGCCAGATTGCCGCTGCAAAAATCGCTGTCGTTATCGGCCTGCCAGGCCACGGCGCCGATATTCAGCTGGAAGTCATCGCCCGCCTTCTTGAACACCGGACAGCTGACATCCCCTGCCGTGCAGGCCCCTTGGGCAGGGGTGATGCAGAGCCCGACCGGGCGGCTGACGAAGAGATCCGAGCCCGTCATCACCAGACCCGCCGTGTCGCCGCTGCCATCGTGGCGGGCGTTGAGCCGCATCTGGCCCGCATCCGGGTAGCTGACCGTCAGGGTCGCCTCCCCTTTGGCATCGAAGCTCAGGTTGCTGAGGGTGGCCGCCCCCTGCGCGGTGGCGATGGCGCTGCCGTTGACCATCACCCTGCTGCCGAAGGTGTTGGTCGCCGGGCTGACGTAGTCGCTCCAGAAGCTGACGGCTTTGCTCACGTTGGCGAAGCTCGGCACGCACTGCTGGGTCACATTGTCTTTCCTGACCGCCTTGAGCTGCACCTGCTGGGGTCTGTTGGCCAGGGTGTCCAGCACGTCAAAGATGAAGCCGCTGTCGGCGAAGCTCAAGGTACAGGCGGCGGCGCTCAGTGCCCCGCTACCCGCCCGGCACAGGGTTCCATGGAGGAAGCCGGGGGTCGAACTTGAGACCCCGATGGTCACGGCACTGGCCGTATTATTACGCAGCTGGGCCGAGGTCGAGCCCCCGCTGAAGACCACCTGATTGCCACCGACCCAGCCATTGCTGCCAGAGCTGGGAGAGAGGCTCAGGGTAGCGCTGACCTGCTCGGTGACGAGCTGGGAACAACCCGCGTTGGCGCAGGCCTTGATGACCACGGTCTCGGGGTTGCAGGTGAGCGCCTGACCGGAATGGGAGAGTTCGAAGTGATCGAGCTGGCTTCCCCCCGAGCCGCCGCCGCAGGTGATATCGCCAAAATCGACTTTGTCGACCGCATCTTGTACAAACTGGAAGTTGTTGCTGCCGCCCAGATCGACGCTGCCGCCGGCGGCAACTGCCCCCCTCAGCTCCGAATTACCGGTCATCTTGACGTCGCCCGCTACATAGAGGATGCCATTGATACGGACCTGGCCCACCACGTTGAGCAAACCCTTGACATAGATCAGCAGGTTTTCCGGTGCACCACCCACGTTGAGCTGGGCATTGTTCAAGGTGAGTTCGTTGAAATAGAGCCGTGCCGTCACGCCGGTGGTAACCAGCGCAGCGTCATTTCCGAAGCTGCCTCGATTGAAGTCGTGATCGCCAGGCGCAAAGACGTTGCTGTTATTCGGTGCCCCCGTGCAGGTGGTCACCCCCTTCTTCTCCTCGCAGCTGAGATCGCCGAGCGGCGGCTCCAGTATGCCGGGTGGAGGGGTCATGATGACCCCCCCAGAGGGGGGATCGGTAAAGATGTTTTTGCAGGTGGACGATGGGAGCACTGCATCTCCCTTGTTGATCACGCTATTATCCCTGACTTCCAATGCTCTAGACGTGATCCGGCCAGTCAGGGTCGCTTGGTTGCTCAGGGTCACTTTGCCACCCGCATAGAGGTAACCAACAAAAGAGCCGCTCTGCATGGCGAAGTCGCCGTAGCTGACCCAGATCAGGTTCTGCTTGCCCCCCGCATTGAGCGAGAAATTGTTTTGCAAGGTAGGGGTATTCTTGACGAAGATCCGGGTCAACGCCTGATCCACACTCTGCAACTTGATGGTGGTGCTATCGAGGGAAAGCGTCTCGAAAAAGTGATCTCCCGGTCCCAGGGTCAGGGTGCCACCATTGCTCATGGTAAGGCTCTTGACCTGGTAACCGGGCTGGGCGGTCATCGTCAGCTGACAACCACTGCTGGTGACAGTGCGGTAGTCCTTCTGGCTCAACGCCGCGCTGCCGTTGTTGGTACAGGCGAGATCCGTCGTGGAGCCATTGGTGGGGAAAGCATTGTTCCCTGTCAGGCTGAGCCCAGCAATATCCCGCCCCGTGACGGCGCAGACCTTGTAACCCCCTTGGCCATCGTCACAGTTCTTGGTGTTGTTTTGGTTAGCGCTGATGGAGCAAAACGCCAGCTTGTTGCCGCCGGTACCATTGATTTTTGGCTGATTAACTTCGCTCAACTGAGGATTGGGCACGTTAGTACAGGCCGCTGCCTCCACCCCATGATGCCCCTGCACCACGGCCGGGAAATAGGTGCTGGTATTGATGGCATCAAAGGCGCCACTCATACCGCTAAACAACCCCAACAGGCCGCAGAGGATAGCGCGGACCCAAGCCCGGGCCGTCGCAGACTCCCGAAGACTCAAGGGTGAACCGTCACCAGCACGCTTCTGTCTCAAGGTATGTCTCCATCAAAGGCTTCCGCTTCCACTGTTCGGCTAACAGCAAAATCCGGGTTCGGGCTGTTCAGATCCTGATCGCCGCAACGCCCTTCGCTGCGAAGCCGGTAGCCGGTCTGGGTGGTTCCGGCCGCACTTACGACCACAGTTGTGCAAAACAACCGTGCCTGGCAGTTAATCAGACCTGGATCCGGGGGGAAGGTAATTGGGGTAGGAGGGGGGTTAGTGGCAACACAGCGCAGCTCGCTTCCGCCACTCGCACTGGCATTCCAACTGCCATTGGGATAGAGCCGATAGAGCGCTATCTCCAGTCCGCTCTGGGCCGCCATCAGGGCCCGCACGCCACGCACCTCGACCGTATTCTTCTCGCCGCTGTCCACCAAAAAGCGGCCCATGGCCGCCGCCAGCAAGGCCATGATGACGATGACGAAGAGCGCTATCATGATGGCGCTGCCGCGCTGGGCCCGCCTACTGGTGGGGAGCGGCTTAAGGAACATTGAGCACCTCCAGCTTGTGGTTGAAGCTGACGCTCTCGCCGCGCTGCTCAAACACTAGCCGCAGCCCCACCTCGCTCGGGCTGAAGGCCGCGGGATCCCGATAGAAATAGGATTCGGTGGGCCGAATATGTTCTGCCATCAGGACGGGTGCGGATCCACTGTACCGCATCAAGGCACCTTGGGCGTCAATGCAATAACGCACCTGCTGGTTGGCAAAATAGATGCGTTTGGCGGGAGATTCCCCATCAAATACCCTATCCACCACTACAGTCCCTATCCCGTTCACTGCGTTCGGTGGCGGCACCTTCACAGCCGCCACACAGTCGCCATAGACGCATCCCGTTTCTAAGCCTCCATCTCCTGTGATGGGATACACAACGGCCCAATCTTTATAAGTAGGAAGTTCACTGGCGGATGAAGCCACCAGCGTTAGCTCGAGGCCTTCTGCAACGGGTTTATTGAGGCTCAGATAACGGCTGACGGTGGCAATGGGCCAGAAGCGCAGGCAGGCGCCTTGTCCCCCACTATTAGAAGCCTCCACTTGCACCGAGCCGGGCACCGCATCGCGCAACTCCCGATTTAGCCGCTCCATGGCGAAGCGAGCATCGCTCATCAGTTGCTCGCGGCGGCTGGCATCCCCGTAGATCTGGGTGCCGATGCCGATAAACTGGCTGGAGAAGGTCGCCATCACCCCGAGCAGCAGGATCACCATCACCAGTTCCACCAGGGTGAAGCCCCGCCCCCGCCCAGGTTGGGCGCAGGCTCGATGAGCGAAGCCTGATCGGACGCGGTAACGGGGTGTGGTCACAGCTGCGTCATCGAACGCGGCATCACGGGAGTGCGGCTGGTCCATCAGTAGTTCCCCCGATAGAGGGCAAACGCCAGCTCGCTCTCATCCGGCAGACGCACTGTCAGGGCGACGCGCTTGCCGATAGACTCGGCCCCTGGCCCGGTGCTGCCAAACAGGGTATCCGGGGTGACGGCGATCCTGATCTGATAGTGGCGATACTCCTGGTCGCTGACGCCCTCGGCATCCGTCTGGGTAAACAGGTTGGCGTCCACCCAGTGACCCCCGGTGTCGAAATCGTCCACGTCGTTGAAGGCATAGGGGCGGGTCTCGCCCCCCTCCGGGCCGTAGTCGGCGCTGGCGGTGCAGGGGGGATAGGTCACCGCAGGGGTGCCGACGGTCTCGCCGCAGCGAAAACGGCCGCCGTTGTGATCCGAGTGCTCATCGAAGGATTTTTGCAGCACCTCGCTTAAGATCCGCTGGGCCAGCTGGGCGGCCCGTACCTGCTGCACCGGATCCACCGCCTGGGGTGCCTGATACCAATCGGATTAAACATTAGGTCAGTTTTATCCAATCTCGGCTACAAAGTGACATCACCCGCTCCACATCGGCAATAAAGTGCTTCCAGGCCGATGTGCAGGCATCAAGGATGTCGTCGTAATC
>NZ_JABERS010000067.1:0-16286 GCF_013168745.1 Aeromonas sp. TW 6
GCTGAAGCAAAACAAATCACGTAATCTAAGCATGGCCAACAAGCGCAGGCTCTGCTGTCTGAATGAACAATATTTGTTCGAATGTATGGGGTTGTTCAAAGTATAAACACTGATGCGTCAGCCCTGTCGGCAAGACCCGGTATGAAAAGAAGCCAGATCAATCAGATCTTGATGTGCTGTTGAAAATCAATCAAATGGAACTACCTGCTGAACTTCCTAAAACAGCCATACCATACATGCACATGACGCATGAACGGGCTCGTATGGATAGATCAGGTGTGACGCATATACACCACTTTTTTCTGTCGCGTGCGGCACAAGCACTAGGTCTTCTGTGGCGGAAGGCAAAGGCCCAACCTGATGTTCGTATCCGTCATATGCTGATATTTACTGTTGAGCAGGCTTTCTGGACCATTTCTATATGCAATTCATATAGACCAACAGGTTTCTCTCAAGTATCTCAATATATGAAAGGCATTTATTATGTGCCTTCACAACATTCAGAGTTGAGCCCTTGGTATATATTGGATGGTAAGTCAAGTCGCTTAGGAAAAGTATTTCAATCTCATTACACCCGCCCATCTGGCGTAATCACTGGGACAGGTTCCACGGCAACCCTTCAGATGCCGGAACACTCCATCGACTACATCTTTACTGACCCACCTTTCGGTGAAAATATTTATTATTCCGATCTGAATTTCCTTGTCGAATCCTGGTATGGCGTTCTTTCAAATGCCAACGCCGAAGCAATCGTTGATAAGGCGAAGAAAAAAGGGCTGCCTGAATACCAAGAATTGATGCGTCGATGTTTTTCAGAATATTATCGAGTGCTCAAACCGGGCCGCTGGGTTACCATCGTATTTCACAACTCGCGAAATGCAGTCTGGAACGCAATTCAGGAGGCGTTACAAAACGTTGGTTTCGTGGTTGCTGATGTACGCACGTTGGATAAACAGCAAGGTTCTTATCGTCAAGTCACCAGTATGGCTACCAAGCAAGATTTAGTTATTTCTGCTTACAAAGCCAATGAAAACCTTGAAGAGTGTTTTAAATTAACTGCGGGGACTGAAGAGGGGGGCTGGGAGTTTGTGAAAAATCATCTAGCTAATTTACCTGTCTTCGTCAATAAAGATGGATGCTCTGAAGTCATTGCAGAGCGCAAAGAGTATCTTTTATTCGACCGCATGGTTGCATTTCACGTCCAACGTGGTGTTACGATCCCATTTTCCACAGCTGAATTTTATGCAGGACTTTCAACACGATTTGTAGAACGAGATGGTATGTATTTCTTGCTAAATCAAGCGGCAGAATACGACAGGATGCGTATGACCGTTCAAAATGTCGAGCAACTAACACTGGTTGTTTCTGACGAGGCATCAGCAAGACAATGGTTGCGTGAGCAACTTCGACAAAAGCCGCAGACATTTCAAGATTTACATCCAAAGTTTATAAAAGAAATAGGTGGTTGGAATAAAGCAGAAAAACCACTGGAACTAGCAACCCTTCTTGAGCAGAGTTTTCTACGTTACGACGGCAAAAATGATGTTCCAGATCAAATACATAGTTATCTATCCAGTAACTGGAAAGAACTGCGTAACCTTGAGAAAAATGATCCCGCCTTGATAACCAAAGCCAAAGATCGGTGGTATGTACCTGACCCGAATAAGGCCGGTGACTTGGAAAAATTGCGAGAAAAATCGCTGCTTAAAGAGTTTGAAGAGTACAAGGCCGCCAAGAAAAAGCTCAAAGTATTTCGCATTGAAGCAGTGCGCACAGGGTTTAAGAAACTCTGGGAACAGCAGGAGTTTGCCGCCTTGATCGCCGTTGCCGAGAAGTTGCCCAACAATGTTCTGGAAGAGGATCCGGTACTGCTGATGTACTACGACCAGGCGGTTACCTTAAGCCAGGTCGATACCGACGATGAGTGGTAAACCACCATGTGGCAGGTAGGAGACTGGGCCTGGAGTCAGGCCCATCAACAATATGTCAAAGTGATTGAAACAGCTGGCCTCTGGGGCCAGCAGTTTTATCGTGTCTGGTTGCAGCAACAAGATGTGGTGCTCAAGGTACCGGCTGTCGATCTCACCCCTCGGCCCGCACAGCCAGTGGTGACGGCTGAGGCATTCTGCTATCTAGCCACTGCCGCGAAAATTGCCAATGTTCAGCAAGAAGACACACTGTTAGCTCCGATTGAATCAAATGTTATCCCGCTACCGCACCAGCTCAAGGCGCTTACCAAGGCGATGAGTAAAAAACAGGTGCGTTATCTGTTTGCCGATGAAGTGGGCTTGGGAAAAACCATCGAAGCCGGGCTGGTGATGCGCGAGTTGAAATTGCGCGGCTTGGCCAAGCGCATTTTGGTCTGTGCGCCAAAAGGGCTGGTCAGTCAGTGGGTTAGCGAAATGCAGACCCACTTTAACGAGTCATTTCAGCTGCTGCTGCCCGGTGAGCAAAAACCGCAACATGAGCAGGAGAATATCTGGTCGCGCCATGATCAGGTGGTCTGCCCGGTTGACAGTATCAAGCCCATCGAAAGCCGAAAAGGCTGGTCACTCAAACAGCTCAATGAATACAACAAGCTACGGTTTGATGATCTGTTGGCCGCTGGATGGGATCTGATCGTGATTGATGAAGCCCACCGACTCGGCGGCAGTACTGATCAGGTCGCCCGCTACAAGCTGGGCCAGGGTCTGGCCGAAGCAGCCCCCTACCTGTTGCTGCTTTCCGCCACCCCCCACCAAGGCAAAAGCGATGCCTTCCATCGCCTGATGGCACTGCTGGATGCCGAGGCCTTCCCGGATATCGGCTCTGTGACCCAAGAGCGGGTTCAGCCATTTGTGGTCCGCACTGAAAAACGGATCGCCATTGATGGCGAAGGCAAACCACTCTTTAACCCCCGACAAACCGAGTTGGTTGCCGTAGCGTGGCAAGATCAGCATGCCTTACAACGTCATCTCTACGAAGAGGTGACCGAGTACATCAAGGAAGGTTACAACCAGGCGCAAGCCAAACAGCAAAATGCCATTGGCTTTTTAATGATCCTGATGCAGCGCTTGGTAAGCTCCAGCAGTGCGGCCATCGCCCGCACCCTTGCTCGTCGACTCAATGTGTTGGAAAACAAGCGGGTTGAAGAGGAGTTGCCCCTGGCCTTTGCCGATGAGTGGGCCGATCTGGATGGTCAAGCCCAGTTGGATGAGTTATTAGCACAGTGCCAAGCCTCGCTGGAGAATGAGAAGAATGAGGTTCGCCGCCTACTGGCGTTAGCGGAGCAGTGCGTCAATGCCGAAAATGATGCCAAAGCCGAAGCGCTGCTCGATTGGTTATACCGACTCCAGCAAGAAGAGGGTAACCCACATCTGAAGATGTTGGTGTTTACCGAGTTTGTACCAACCCAAGAGATGCTAGCCCAGTTCTTTATTGAACGGGGGATCAGTGTGGTTTGTCTCAACGGATCCATGGATCTGGCAGAGCGCAAAAAAGTGCAAGCCGCCTTTGCCAGTGACATCCGCATTCTGATCTCCACCGATGCCGGTGGTGAAGGTTTGAACCTGCAGTTCTGCCATGTCATTGTGAACTACGATATGCCCTGGAACCCGATGCGCATGGAACAGCGTATTGGCCGCGTCGACCGTATCGGCCAACAGCACATCGTTCGAGCCCTGAATTTCGTGCTTGAAGATACTGTCGAGCATAGGGTTCGTGAAGTTCTCGAGACCAAGTTGCAGATCATCCTGGATGAGTTTGGTGTGGATAAGACCAGCGATGTATTGGACTCCTCCGCAGCCAATCATCTGTTTGATGAACTGTTTATCGCCTCTATCACGGATCCTGCGTTAATGGATCTGGAGCTAGCCAAAGCCTTGGCTACATTAAGAGACGGCGCAGTCGATAAGCGGCAGCAGGATGCGCTGTTTGGCAGTGATGATCCCTTATCTGCTGACGACTATCGCCAAGCCCTGAACCACCCGCTGCCTTATTGGATACAGAGCATGGTTGCCAATTACTTGCGTTGGCAACGCAGCATGCAGCAATCTACGGATTTCATTGAGGATCAGGAAGGTGGACATACTCTAATCTGGCCTGATGGCGCAGCATGGAGTGGCGTCACCTTTATGGGTAAAGAGGCCCAGCAACGACCCGAGCTTACCCATCTCACATTGGAAACCCCCAAGATCAGAGGGCTATGTAGCCAATTGCCGGTCTGGAGTGAAGCACAACAGATCCCCTGTGTCAGGGTAAAGTCGTTACCAGCGGGAGCCAATGGTTACTGGGCATTGTGGAGTATCCGCCTGGTGGCTGGCCAAGAGCGTCGCTGCCAATACATGCCGGTCTATATCAAGCCGAATGGTCAATACTACGCTACCGCGTCGCAGCGAGTCTGGGATGCGGTCTGTAGTAAAGAGTTCGACATCTTGCCTCAAGAGTTGGCCGCCGCACCGGCTGAACATCAGTCAGTCTATGCCCTGCTACATCAGGCAGCGCAACAGGAAGGCAAAGCGATTTTCGAGAGCATGTTGGCAGCTACTCAAATCGATTTAGATAACCAGAATGAGAAAGGCGAATACTCATTTAACGCACGAAAACGCGCGATAGAGCGCGTCGGATTACCAGAGGTTCGGCAATACCGTTTGCGTCAACTTGATAGTGAATATGCACTGTGGCGTCAGGAGCTGGACAAAAAGCGTAACGCGATTCCGGACATGATGCTGCACGCCGTTTTTGAAATTAAAGGATGAATATGACTTGGCAGGATGATGTTATTCAAAAAGTAAACTTGGACGGATCGTTTGTTTACATCGTTAACGATCCAGATGGACTACTCTTTGAGCCAAAGATATCGGCTGCCTTGCAAACCAAAAATGCCATTTTATTTGATGACGAAGATCCTCTCGCACTTCGACTAACGTATGAAGCATGGAGAAAACGGACTAAAAAAAACTCCCTCTTAATCCGTCAGGGTCAAGAGGGAGAGCTATTTATCCCCTATGACATTCAGGTCGAATCAAGTCAAATTAACTTTCACTTATCTGAGTTTTTTCAAGACATTGATTTATCGGCCATCAGATTGCTCCCTGCGTCGTTACTCCAGTCGGCAATGGATGCACTGAAAGTATATACGCCTGGCAAACTAAATCTGCAGTCCAGCCTCGACTTCTTACTTCGTCATATTTATCGCATAGCCCCTGAAACGATCCAAACTAATACAGACCTTGTTAGGCTGTTAATCAGAAAACACTATGTTGGTATTGAGATGCCAACGCAGATTGAAGAGCGCCTCATTCGTCTGCTCAGTCTTTCGCCGAAATTTAAACACTGGGAATTTAATGCATTAATTCCAAACAAGAGTGCATTTTTTGATTTCTTGCAGCAACAATGGGAAATGTATCTGCATAGTGAGTTACCTAATGCTATTGCAAGTACGGCGTGGCCAAGCGAGAAACTTGTAGTACCATTTGCAGATAGTGACATTCGTGTTTTTATTGACAACTTGTTTGCCGAGGGCATTATCAAACCGGTGAAAGCGGACGGTCTGCCCGCAGGACATTGGGCCTGGTTTGGTATAGCTAAAGAGCCTGAGATAACCGAGCGCGAACGGATAAGCCTTTTATTGAAAAATGCCAAGGCTTACTTTGAAAAATGTGAGTTAGAAAGTATTAATACTGAATTTTGGTTTGAGCAATCCCACTCGCTTGGGATTATGAATGCATTGTTTTATGAAAACAAAAAACAACCTCCTGTTGCTGCTCTTTTCGAAGAAATAAAGAAATTAAACACCACTGCAGATTTTCTATTTCAGGAATGGCTACGTTTAAATTTTATAAAGTTACAAACTACTCCCACGGTTCGCTATCCTGCAATGTTGCATAAAGTCCCTGATTGGCTATCACGGCGCGTGGATAGTGGCAAAAAAATATGTTTATTGGTTTTAGATGGCATGGGAGCTCGACAGTGGCCATTATTGCGTAATCACTTGCAGTTGTGTGCCAATATATCTTTGGAAGAACATGCCTGTTTCTCTTGGGTTCCAACGATTACATCAATATCACGACAGGCCTTATTCTCTGGCAAGAAACCTTTTGCCTTTGCAGAGTCTTTACTGACTACCAGCAAAGAGGAGCAGCTATGGCTGGATTATTGGCAGGGTAAAGGTTTCGCCAAACGAGAAATAAATTATGCCAAAAAAATTGAGTCGTTATCAAATGACGCATGGCAAGAGTTGATAACTCCACCAAGCGTTAAAGTAGCCGGGTTCGTCATAAATTTTATTGATGAGCAAATGCACGGTATAAAAAATGGAATGTCTGCTTTGAATATGGTCGTAGATGGCTGGCTAACCGACTGGAATTTCAAAGAAAAAATTGCAGAATTATTAGACAAAGGCTTTGAAATTGTCATTACTTCAGATCATGGCAGCCAGGAAGCGACGGGAATCGGATATATCAATGAGGGAGTGAAAGCTGATACCAGAGGCGAACGAGTACGGATCTACCACGATCCTGCATTACGTGATAGTACTGCTCAAGCCTGCCATGGATCTGTGATAGCATGGCCTGGTCCTGAACTAGGGCTTCCCAAAGCGACCTACCCGCTACTCGCCAATGCTGATTGTGCTTTTAAAGGCAAAGGTGATGTCGTTGTGGGGCACGGGGGGATCAGTCTCCACGAGGTTATCGTTCCATTAATAATAGTTAATAGAAAACAATAAGTTATGGTTAAAACTCCCGGTTTCTGTCGCCATGTTGAAAAAGAGTGGCTTGAACAATCTCTTCGTTGGGTAGCAAACGGGGCTGAATATGCACAACTTAATGATAATCTTGATAACTTTTTAAGCGCGTATATTGTTTCCAAAGAAAACCGCCGTAAAGCGCGGAATTTGCTCACCTCGGTGTGGAGTCAGCCAGTAGACCATTACACAAAGAATTTTTTTGATAAAGGTATTGTATTACATAAAGAGGCTGAATCATTTTCCTTACCTATTCATTGGGGCATGTTAATTGCGAGAAAGCCGTTCTTTGCCGAAGTCGCTCGCTTTATCGGCCGACAATCAAGGCTGAATAATACTTTTACTTATGCCCAAGCGCTTCGGCGTATGAGTATGCTTTATGGTGAAACTGAAGCCACCAGCAGAGCATTAAGTGCCGTATTAAGAACCATAATGGAATTAGGCATATTAAAGCGAAATATGAGTCCGGCCTCTTACTCCATTGTTAGTCAACGAGTCAGCATAAATAGTCATCTAGCAAATTGGCTGCTTGATGCTTTGCTCATTTCATCAAGCAAAGAGAGTATTGCTCTTGATGATGCCTTGAATGATCAGGCTCTCTTTCCCTTCCATCTTGATATTAACCTATCCAATCTTGATATGTCGGCATTTGAATGTCTGCAACAAGGAAACTCAATTGTAATTTTTAAAAAGGAATATTGAGTTATGAAACCAGCTATTGGATTTAATCGGCATTTAGAGATGGACTGGCTAGTTCAAACCGCATCTTGGTCAGCAAATGGGGTTCACGGCCAAGCATTAAAAAATAAAATTGATGTATTACTTGCGCCCAGCTTTGATAGCAAAGTGGCCCAAGATAAGACTAGAAACCTGCTCTTTGGAATTTGGGATTCAGAATCAAATTCCGTACCCAAAGCATTTCATGCCGATGCTTGTAGACTGCTTATTGAATACAGTGAGGTAAATATTGCGATTCATTGGGGAATGATGCTAGCTAAGTATCCATTTTTTTATAATGTTACGGCACAAATTGGAAAAATGGCTAAGCATGAAGGCTTATTTATCTACAAGCAGCTGGAGCAGCGTATAACCGAAGTCTATGGCGATACATCAACTATTAAGCGTTGTATTCAATTTGTTGTTAGGACATTGATCAATTTGGAGTTATTGTCTAATCCCAAGCAAGGTGTATATCAGTTACGAAAGCCCATTTCAATCGCTCATGATGATGTAAAGTCTTGGTTGGCGGAAGTGTCTGTGAGAGCAGAAGGAAACTCAAGTAAAAGTCTTTCTGCTATTAGTAATGACCCGGCTTGGTTTCCTTTTTATATTAACTTCAATGAGAATCGCTTAACATCAAATTTTCGCCTAGATGTCCATCATCAGGCTAATGATGCGATTATTTTTATATAAGTGAAACGATTAATAGCAACATCTATTTAAAGTGGGCTATAAATTAACGCCGGATATTCCGGCGTTTATTTATAGCCAATGAGCGGGAAGCGTGATATCAAAAGACTTCGCTGCATAGCGTAGCATACTCAAAATTTCGCTGTGCCGGGCTTGATCAATAACATGCCCAGCTTTGCGCTGCTCCAACATCGTCTGTAGCTCCGGCAAATTGAACATGCCAAGACGATGGAAGTTGCCCCAGGTAGGCTCGCCAAATAGGTTATAGACCACCACGGTGCTATCTCGTTCACTGGCTAGGCGTTTTTCACCAAGGAGTTTGGTCAGCGCTTCTTCGGCTTCATCTTTGTCATCGTAGGTGTTTAAGAGTTTCATCATCGGATTTTTTGGAGAAAATTAAAGTGCAGAGTCTAGCAAAAATGGTGACTGAACCACAGCGGGAGTGCTCAACCCAAGTACCCTCTCTCGGCTAGCGATACAATCCCCTCTGTGGCAACCACCAGATGATCCAGGAGCCGGATATCGACCAGCTCTAGGGCGGTCTGCAATCGGTGGGTTATTTCGATATCTGCCCGGCTGGGTTCCGGGTATCCCGACGGGTGGTTATGCACCAGCATCAGGGCAGCAGCATTAAGCGCCAACGCACGTTTCACTACTTCCCGTGGGTAGACGGAGGCACTGCTTAGCGTACCGCGAAACAGCTCCTCATATGCCAAGATCCGATGCTGGTTGTCCAAGAACAGCATGGCAAATACTTCGTGCTCTCTGCTCTGCAACAGGGTTTGTAGTGCATGCTGTGCCAAGTGTTTGTCGGTAATAGCTTCTCCCTTGGCCAGTTTCTGACGGGCGATCTGGTTGGCGATAGTCAACAGCTCCTCTTCGTTAATCAACTCAGTGACGAGATAGGTGCCGGGGATCTCCCCGGCGATCAGTTTGTGATGCAACATGATGGTGCTCCATACGCCATCGCCCCACCACGTGGGGTGCGGCAGGGTAGGCGAAGTAGTTGGTTAATGGGCTACTGAATGGGGGGGACCGCAGGCTTGGTTGGCTGTGTTCAGGCCGCCAAGGTGTGCGGGGTGTAGTCGTGCAACGGAACGTGGTAACTGGTCGCCAGCAGGGTGCCGAACTGGATTAGCCAGCGGTGATCCGGGTGGTCGCACAGCCATTGTGCCAGGGCGTCGCCCCGTTCGTTTTCATAGCGCAGGTAGAGGGCATAACCGTTCACCGGCTGGCCTTGGTCATGCACCACTTCAATTTGGCCATTGTGCTCAATGGTAAGCCTCCAGTTCGATAGCGATCACGGCGTTAATCATCTTCGGTCTCCTTGTCAGGAATGGGGTCACTCTCCACGGCATAGCCGCGATGGATGCAGATGCGTTGCAGGTCAGCCAAGAAGCTTGCCAGCACGCGGGGTTGCTCGGTGAGCGGCACCGGCCCTGCTTGGCAATGCCAGAAGCAATTGCGTTTGGGGTCGATGCAGATCTCATCTCTCGGCTGGCTCATGGTGTGCCAGTCCTCAGCATTAGTGAGGGAGAGCAGTTGCCACTGCACGCCAGACCAACGGACCTGCAGGGTGACTGTGCGGATGTGTGGACTATCCGGGGTCAGGTGCAGCAGCCAACGTTGACCACTGCGAGTGGGGGTTAGCTTGGCGCTGGTGGCGACTCGTCCCAGCCACTGGCGTGTGTAGTGGGAGAGCGCTAATTCTTGGCTCATCGTGTCCTCCTAATCCCCTGCGACCGTGACGCTGAAACATTCCAACCGACAGTAGGCAATGAAGTTGCTTTGCCAGATATCGAACAACTCCCGCGCTTCGGCCAGTCGCAGTGGTCCCCAGCCCAACATGGTGTGGTCCCCATCGAGGAAGTTGAAATCGAGTTCCTTGCAGAGCTCGGTATCCTGGCCGAGTCCCTGGTAGCTGAAGTCGGTGACGTAATCGAACAGCCAGCCATCTAGCCCACGGATCAGGCGGATCTCGACCGGGTGCACACCGCCTTGCTCGGCGCTGTAGCCGGGGTTACGAAAGTTGAAGGTCAGTTGGGTTAAGCGTTCGATATTGAGCTCGGTTTTAGCGACTTCCTGGTTGAGCAGAATCAGCAATGCTTGGTCAACGGGCAGGGCAAAGCCGTCCCGGAAAAAGGGAATAGTCATGATGTACTCCTTGTGGGGGTTAATCTTGGCCGAATAGCTCGCGCATTTTTCTGGCTGTACGGGCACGGATCTGGGTGTCAATAAAGGCGGTAATACTGGCGAGTGCCGCACTTAGCACCGCGATGTCATCGGTGAGCCCCATAGGCAGCACATCCGGGATCGCATCGATGGGCGAGATAAAGTAGGCCAACGCGCTGTAGATCAGCAGCTTGGCCCAGAGCGGCAGGTCATCCTTCTGGCTGGTGTAGTAGAGCAACAGGCAGGTTTCAATAAAGGGCCGACCGGCACGCTTGGCAAAGGCGCAGAGCTTGCGCCAAAAGCCTTGCTGGTCGAACGGCTCGCATTCGGGAGGAATACAGGGGGGCATAGTGTGTCTCCTTCACAGGTGGGTGAATGGCAGAAATGAAAAGAGGAGGCAAATGCCTCCTCTTGGATGGGAATGGATGTGATCTATTGGTCCCACATCAAGCAGTCAAACTCGGGCGTATTAGTGGCGGGCAGTACAGATGCGACCTCTTTGGTTGGCAGTGCGAGTTGCTTGCCGTCAGCCGTTAAAATGCGGATCGACTTGGCCTTGCGTAGCTTGCCCCACATGTCGAAGAAATTGTTCTCACCGACACGGGATTCTGTCTCATAGGGCGCATCGTATTGGCTGCCATCGACGATGATGGAGAAAGCCTGCCCAGCATAAGAGCCGTACTCCTTGCCCTGTACCGTGGCCGTCATGCTGACCTTTCGGGTGTCATTGCAGGCGATATAGAGGTTGTTTTGCTCGTTGACCACCGCCGTGTATTCGCTGGTGCCCTGACCCCAGCCACTGCTCCAGCGTCCGGCCTCGCCATAGGCTAGGGCGTTGTTGCATAGCAGGATGGCCGTCAACGTGATCCAACATTTGTTCATGGTTAACTCTCCTTATCCAACGTAGTAACCCAACACATTTTGTAAAAAGCCACCTGCCGCGATGTAGCCCACCACACCCCCGATGAGCTGGGGGCCAACTTTCCAAAACAGCTTCTTCTTGAACATCTCCTGTGCGCCGTCAGCAAACAGCATGTTTGGTTGGGTGAAGCGGCGGAACAATTCCCCTCCCATCAGGCCAAGTGAGGTAAACAGAGAGCCAAAGACAAAGTGCCAGATATGACCCCAGAACCCGAGCTGCGGGGAGCTACCGGTCCAGAGTGAGTAAATGGTGATGACGAGAAAAAAGAGGGTGGCAATAACGGGATAACGAGCCATGTACTTTTCCTTATGTAACAGAGTAATAGTAACAATGGCAGTCGCCCTAACCGCTCGCGTAAAAGCGCTTTACCCGAGATGGGAGGGGATGCCACAAACGAGGATTGATGTTTGTTGTCGGTGAGTCGGTCAGCGTAGCGATCATCGATTTACGGCCAATTACAACCAACTTAGTTGATACTCGCCTTTTTGAGTCCTTATCGTCAATGAGTCCATGGTCAACCATACGGGTTGACTGGAGGAACCATGACAGATATCAACCTTGAGCTGTTAGCCAAGAGCGTTGGCAAGGCGATTAGCCACAAGCGTACTCAAGCCGGATTCACGCAAGAGCATGTGGCTGAACACCTCAATATCGGGATGGAGGCCGTCTCTCGAATGGAGCGAGGGATTGTGGTGCCGACCGTGGTGCGGCTGGCGGAGCTCGCTCAACTGTTTGGTTGTGAGCTGGCGGACTTTCTGCGCGAGACCAGTAACCGCCCGACCGAGCAGGGCATTGTGCTGAGCCAGCAACTGGCCCGGCTCGATGATGCTGACCGAACCCTGTTGCTGGAAACGGTTGAGCGGTTGGTTGAGCGGTTAGCCCGTCCCGGCTGAACGCCCGCCATTCACTGGGGAGAGGATGGGCTCCCTTTCCCCAATTTGTTGGTGAGTGGACTCCTTCTTGGTTGTGGCCTCTGCGGCATTCTGGTTACTTGGCTTTGCGGTGCGTTATGCGAGGCAACCTCCACTGCCCCTACGTTTCCATTCGCCGTATCGTCGCTGTTTGCTTCAGGATAGAACTCTTCCAGCAGCATCGGCACCTCTTCATCGATATCCTCAAATTGGCCATTGCGCAGCAGGTCGCGAGCGGCCTGCTCCATCTGGTCGATGGCGAGCCCCGCCTCTTGATCACGCCGGGCGGCCTCCTGTGCTTGCCTGACTGCCTCAGTCAGGTTGGTTTCTTCCCGCAAGGTCAAATCCACGTAGTAGACCGGTGTGCGGTACGACTGGGTGGTGCTCTTGGCTCGCAACCGCAGGGTGAGCGGCAGATAGCGGGTATGGCCCCCGCTCACTGCCTCCAGGTACTTCAGCCGCGCCGCCAGAGTGCGCACTGAGTTGTAGCCGGTGGTGCGGAAGATAAAGCTGCCCAGCTCATCCCCTTGCCCCTCCACAAACAGGTTCAGTCGCCCGTACAGCTTGCAGCCCTGTTGCCCGGCAAAGGCGCAGCGCTCTGGTCCAGGGCAGCTGACCTCCTCTATGCCTTGTGCCCCCACGCGTCTTGCCACCTCCCCATTCCCGACACAGAGCGGCCTGCCGGTTTGCCGGTCAAACGCACTGTATTCCGCCCGTAGATTCAAGTCGCTGTCGTTGAACAGCACCCGCACCGGAATGGCGCGGATCTTGGTCTGCTCCTGCCCTTGGTTATTCTTTTGCGATGAGTAGTGTTGATGCAGGGGATGGAGCAACCATCCCCCCTTTTGCTGTATCTGGGTGGTGAGGGTGAAGCTGTCGTCCTTCTCCGGCACCCACTTATCCTGTTTTTGCACCAGCTTGCCGATGCAGATCCGCCCGATCACGGGCGGGGTGATCGCCAGTCCTTTGATCATGGTGTTTGCCTCAAGGGTTGAATGGTGAAACGGCGCACGCCGGGTACCGGTTTGACGTAACGGGTGAGCAGGTCGGGATGATCCTGACCGAGCTTATCCAGGTCCGGTGCTAGCCGGTCTTTACTGCGCTTCCAGGTGATCTTGCCATCGGCAAACAACCCGGCTGTCGCTTCACCCAAGGTGGCTTGCAGCCGCTGCTTGAGTTGCGACTCTTGCAGCTCGACGGCTTCCTTTTGCTGACGCAAGCGCAACAGATCCCCAAATAGTTGATTGAACTCGGGGGAATCGGAGAGATCCACAGTCTGGCCATCATCGCGGGGGAAGAGCCAGCTCAGAGCATTGGCAGCATCACTGGAGCCGTCAGGCTCGGGCTGCTGGTCTTGTTGCACCATTTGCCAGAACTGCGCTTCCCGCTCGGTGAGATCCTGGATCTTCTCCTCATCGCGCTCGATGCGGTAAATCCGAAAATCCTGGCCGCCGATCAGCACTGCCACCTCAGCCCAGGCATGGCCGGTAACCGCCAATTGATGCAGTACCTGACACTGATAAGCCACTGGCACACCTTCCTCCCACTGGGGGGCGCTGTGATAGCTGGCGGTCTTGATCTCCAGAATGCCCGGCCCATCGGGATGGCCGATTACCTCCCGATCGAGGTTGGCGAGCATGAAAGGATGCTCGGGGTGTTGCAGTACCGCATTGACCCGTCGCACCTTGTAGCCAGTGCGTTTGGCATAGACCTGCGCCAACACCGGCTCCAGCTCAATGCCCCACAGCACCGCTTCCTTGTGGGAGATATCTTCCGGCTCCTTGCGGCCGGTTTTTTCCAGCCACAGGCTGAGCGGGCATTTGTAGGGAGATAGCCCCACAGCCACGGCGGCATCGGAAGAACCAATGCCGAGCTTGCGGATAGCGAGCCACTGCTCGCGGGTTAATTGAGTAGTGGAGGCCAGTCGCAGGGCCTGGCCGTATTTGGCTTTTGATTTCATGAAGACTCCTTTTTGACGGCATAAATGGCAACGCCCGGATTGGCATGCGCCAGTCCGGGTGAGTTCGTTATGCGGTTTAAATGGGGAAGCGGGATTACTGCAGCAGAGTGATTGCCTGATTCAGAGCCTGGGATTTGAGTTGGGCACCCTGACCAAACCAGGCGGAATCGAGCCGGTGATCTTGGCTGCGGGCACGGCGGTGGTGATCCACGTATTCCGTTACCGCATTGACCAACCCCCAAGCGGTATTGCGGGAGCTGGCAAGCTCTGAGCCCATGCCTGCGCCCATATACAGCTCGTGCAGTTTTTGGGCGGGACGGCTGAGAATAATATTCTCATCATCGCCAGCCGGATCATTGAGTAGTTCACCGAAGAAATTAAGGGCTTCCACGGGTGATACCGGACGATTGCTCAACGATGTCATCTCTTGTTGGAAACGATCCCAATTTGCCATACCAAGGCCCAATGCCTCTTTGACGGCAGCAGCATTAAATTGAGTGGAGTGGGGAACCTTGATCGCACCAGTATTATCCCGTAGTGCTATTTGCAATGTGTTATTACAGACGACTCGTAGCGAGGTAAATTGTGCTGTGGTGCACAACGTACCATCACAACTGGTGGCGAGCAGCAGGTATGATTTTACCCTGTCGCCACCTTTCAGCTTTATATCTTGACCTGTTTTAGCCAGCGCCCATAATTTGCGGCCGCCCTTGAGCGAACCTGCAGTTTCCAACTCAAAGCCGCCCACTTCTACTAGATCTTGATAAAAATTCAGCACCTCATGAGGCTGTACCACATTATATCGGCGAGAGACGACGGATAGAGGTTCCAGATTATCAGAGCGGTACAAAACTTTGCTGTCTGAATAAGGGCGAATATGGAGTGCATCGGAGGCGACGTTAAACATTACGTCACTCTGCTCGATAGTCCAATCCATCCCGGCAGCCTGTAGCCAGATATCCAAAGATTGCCGTGGCGGCAATATATTGCCAAGGCCATGCCAGGGGGTTTGGCCGGTGTAGGCTATGGTGTCGATCAGATGTGCCATGTGTAAAATCCCATTCATTGGTTAATTCAAGATGGGAATATAGGTTTAAAATTATTTTGAGTTTCTTTTTGTTAAAATCAAAAAACAAGAAAGGACTCCAAAAGAGTCCTGTTTGGGGTGCTTTTTTTTGCTATTGTAGCGGGAGTAGCAGAAGCGCACTTCGCTGGAGGTGTATTGTTGGAACTGATTGTTATTCTTTTAATCGTCTTTTTATTTCATTGGAAAATATTTCAAAAACATAATGGTTATTATACAGTTCCTCTTCAAGAGGAAAGGGTATGAATTCGTGCAATAAACGTTGACCTTCATAGTTCAACGTCAACTCGGCATAACTTAATTCATCAAAGTTTTTATAAAAATCTATTTTGTATCGATAAGGATCAATTGAGTAAAGTACTTTCCTTTTTAAGTAAATAGATTCGCGACTGAATCGTTGAACATTAATGGATTGTTCGATTATCCAAGATGGCCAAAACTCAGTGAGTGAGTTTATCTCACATAGACAGTTGTAAAGTGTCGATTTTGGTATATAAGGGATGCAATTACTTTTCATGAATGGTGTTAACAATGCTCTGATTTTATCTATTGGCGCGGCATGCAAGTCAGGGTATGAGCTATAAAGTGCATCCAGTGCCCTTTCAAGCTTATTTGGAAATGGGGTCATCATTGCTATTTTATCTTCCATTGAAAGTGTCTCAATACACTCCAAAACTTCTGCATAGGTTTGAATAGAAGAAAATGCATAAAGGATTGATGGTGTAGAAAACATGCTCTCATTGACGATTTTAAATGGGTCCTCAGAATGCTTCTCTAGCCAAAGGTCAGCACCGCCAAGCAAAAATGCTAATTTTGCGACATGTTCATATTCACGATGTTTTACATTAGAGATATCTAATTTTATCCTTAATGCTAGCGCTAGGTGGGTTAACGTATTTTGAAGTCGTCCGGCCGAGAAACTACTACCGCTATTTAAAATTAACAATGCACGTTCATAACTCTTTGTTAACTCGCCTTCATGTACAGGACCTTAAGCGTTGAGTCCCTTTAAAACTCCTTCCAAGGTCCTGTTCTGTATCGATTTTCTCTGCTTGGTTCGGCAAGCGTTCTTGGCCAAATAATCAGCTGCCCATTCCAGTCTT
>NZ_JABERS010000068.1:0-15222 GCF_013168745.1 Aeromonas sp. TW 6
GGAAAGTCCTCCCTGCGTCCGCTGATGGCCGGCAGCAGCCCGTCGTTGCCTGATGGATCCAACCCCTCCGCTGCTATAGTGCAGTCGGCTTCTGACGTTCAGTGCAGCCGTCTTCTGAAAACGACAGAAGCCCGCTAAACCCGCCACTCCCTCAATAAAGTATGCCATCTACCATTAGGGGGCTAACCCCAACCCACCGTGCCCAACCGACAGCCCTCCCCCCTGGTGAGCCATCTTTTGTCTTTCCTGCTGACCCGTGCCAGCCGAAGCCTCGCTATGGCCCCCCTTGAGCGCTACCTCGAACTCACTATCGCGCTCTCCTACCCTACCCCTTCAGCTTTCCTCTGCCCGACTGCTGCAGCGACCGAGGCCCACCCACGCCCCAGCTGAAACCGACCCCCCGCTCTATTTTTTTTCTATTGCTCTCTGTGGTCCGAACCCCCGAGGCAACTCTCTCTTTTCCTCTCTCTCTTCTCTCTCTTTTCTATCGCTCGTCTATCGTAGCGCCACTCCTCCCCTCCCCCGGTGCCCGGTCCGATCTCCTTTCCGGACATCGAGGCCCCGCCCTGGAACTTGTCCAGGGAAGCTGTCCTGGGAAGTGCCACCCGGTCATAGAAAATGTCCTAGAAAGACACCAGGTAGTTTGAGACACAACGAAAGCGCGACCGCGCTTGAGTAGCGTCGAAGACGGCAACGGCTCAGTGTCAGTGCCCAGGTCAGTGTCAGTTGCCCTGATGGTTCGGTTGCCCCCTGTCCGGGGAGGAACCTGAGATAAGCCGGAGATGAGCCATAGCGGTACCAGAGATGAAGCCGCGGGGGTTGGATCGGGGCGCAGCGCAGCAGAAGAGAAGCAGAAGAAAAGAAAAAGACGGTTCGGCAGAGTGTGGCGGTGCGGGTAGGCGTCGGAGGTACGATCGGAGGGGTGTGTGATAGGGGATGACCCCTAATGTCTGATGGCATATATTTAGATGAGGGGATGGGGTTTAAGGACGCTTTCTTGTCACTCGGGTGTCAGGTTGTTGGCGCGGCGTCAGCCGGTTGACGCTCTCCGGTGGCCGGTACGGTTCAGGTTTTCCCGATCCGATCACCCTTTCGGGCCCTGCTTCGCGTTCACATCCGGACTCATCTCATGCCACACTGAGCGCCTGCCCTGCCATTCATTGCGAGAACCCGATGAGCTCATCCCTGACCTTTGAGGTGACCGGCAACACCGGTGCCTTCGTCTTCCCCGAGTTCGCCAGCCTACCCTTCTTCACCCTGCTCGATGGCTTTATGGTGGAGTTGTTCAATGAGGACGAGTTCATCAGCGAGCTCAAGGCCCTGCATAAAGCGGAGCCACACTGCCTCGATGTCATCGCTTCTCTCGCGGCGTAACGGTTCACCCAGACCAGTTGACAGGTAAAAAATGAGACGATCGTCCGGTGATCCACTATTGCCTCTTGCGTGATCCTGTCAGCTTGGCACCATCAGGGGCATGAGCACATCCATGACCCCACCGGTGTATGCAAGTAATAAAGTATCACACCAAATTGCGCTGTAAGCATTGATATTGATAATAAAGAAACAGGGCCATAACAACAAAGTATCATACCAACTCACGAACTCGATCCAGAATACGTGAATTATTCGAGGAATAAAGGATCATACTGGATTGCAGCTTTCCTTGAGCAGGGCGGCTTAACTACATTGCCGCTTCAAGGGGACGTTCATCCCATTGATTCATCTCAAATCTGATTGCCGTGCATATGTTTTTGAGAATCCTCCAGCTCTTGTCACTGCGGATGCTGCATTACATCAATGCACAGCTACTGACTGCATCTGTGTTTTGACGTATTGGTAAATCACCTCGGCACGGGCCTCTATGTCCTCGCTGGAGCATTCATCGGGCATTCCTTCCAGCATGCGGTCAATGATTGCCACCTTCATTTTGGCCTATGACGAGTGCTCCCAGTAGCGAGAAAGAGAAATCGGCATCAGCGACTCCACCCCGATGACAATGCCTCTGCCTGCTGAAGTACGGTTTGTACCGCTGTATCTTGAAGATCAGGCGGATAGCCATATTTTCGCAAAATACGTTTCACCATTACCCGCATCCGTGCGCGAGCGGACTCTCGATGGGCCCAGTCGACTGACACATTTTCACGCAGGCTCATTAGCAGTTCATGAGCGATAAGTTTCAGCTTATCGTCACCCATCATTTGAATGGCGCTCTCATTCTCGGCCAACGCATCATAGAAAGCGATCTCATCCTCGGACAACCCTTGCTCTTCGCCGCGTTGACGGGCTGCGCGGATGTCCTTGGCCAGTTGGATTAACTCCTGCAGCACCTCAGCGGTGGTGATGGCGTTGGCGTGGTAGCGCGCTACCGCATCCTCTAGCCGCTCCGAGAATGCCTTGGTCTGCACGACGTTGGCCTTGCTGCGTGAGCGAATGCCGTCGTTGATCAGCTTGCGCAAGGCTTCCAGCGCAAGGTTCTTCTTCTCCATCTGCTGAACTTCGGCGAGGAATTCGTCCGAGAGGATGGAGATGTCCGGGCTCTTGATACCCGCAGCGGCCAGGATGTCGACGATCTCGGTTGAGACCACCGCGCGGCTGACAATCTGCTGGATCGCCAGCTCGCGTTCTTGCTGGGTCACGCCGGAGCCAGTACTGCTCTTGACCAGCGCGGCACGGATGGCCTGAAAGAAGCCGACCTCCTCCCGGATTTCGCGTGCCTCGTCAGAAGCGGATGCCAGTGCGAACGCCTTGGACAAGGCCAGCACGGCGTCTTGGTATCGACGGTGAGCGTTCTTCTTGCCTTCTTTGGTCTTCTCTTTCGCAGCCAGCTTCTGTTGCAGGTCGAGAATCCACTCGATGGCCCCCGCCATCATCGCTAGGCGCTCCTGTGGCGTGCCGCTCATCGCGGAGACGTAGTCGTAGCCGTGGTACATGTCCCGCACGACCTCGTACTTCTCCATCATCACCGCGATGGCCTGCGCTTCGTCGACGCCGGTGTTTTCCTGATCGTTCTTCGAGTACTGCTGCAGCGCCGACTTCAGGTTTTGCGCGATACCGATGTAGTCCACGATCAGCCCGGCAGGCTTGTCGCGGAACACGCGGTTCACGCGCGCAATCGCCTGCATCAGTCCGTGGCCCTGCATCGGCTTGTCAACGTACATCGTGTGCATACACGGTGCGTCAAAGCCTGTCAGCCACATGTCCCGCACGATCACCAGCTTGAGCGGGTCTTTAGGATCGCGGGCACGCTTGGCCAGCAGATCGCGCCGGGCCTTGTTGCCGATGTGCTGCTGCCACTCCTGCGGGTCGCTCGCTGCGCCCGTCATCACGATCTTGACCGCTCCCGCGTTGTCATCGGCGCTGTGCCAGTCCGGGCGCAGCTTGACGATCTCGTCGTAGAGCTTGACGCAGATGCGGCGGCTCATGCACACCACCATCGCCTTGCCATCGAGGGCTGCAACGCGATCCTCGAAGTGGGCGACCATATCCTTGGCTACCAGAGCCAGGCGCTTGTCGCTGCCAACCAGGGCTTCGACCGTTGACCACTTCTTCTTGAAGCGCTCTTGGTCGGCCTCGGATTCCTCCTCGGTCAATTCGTTGACCTCGGCGTCGATCTGCGGCTTCTCTTCCTCGTCGAGTTCAATGCGCGCCAACCGCGACTCGTAGTAGATCGGCACGGTCGCGCCGTCCTCGACAGCACGGCTGATGTCGTAGATGTCGATGTAATTGCCGAACACCGCTGGCGTGTTGACGTCGTCCGCCTCGATGGGCGTGCCGGTAAAGCCGATGAAGGATGCGTTCGGCAGGGCGTCTCGCATGTACTTGGCAAAGCCGTAGGAGATTTCGCCGGTCTTTGCGTCCACCTTCGCCTTGAAGCCATATTGGCTCCGGTGCGCTTCGTCCGCGATGACAACCACGTTGCGGCGCGTGGTGAGCGGCTCCGCAATCTCGCCGAACTTCTGCAAGGTGGTGAAAATCACGCCGCCAGATGCCCGACTCAAGACCTTCTGAAGATCTTCGCGGCTCTCGGCCTGCACCGGCGTCTGCCTGATCAGGTCGCGGCACATCGCAAAGGTCGAGAAGAGCTGGTCGTCGAGGTCGTTGCGGTCAGTCAGCACCACCAACGTCGGGTTGGCCATCGCCGGGTGTTTGACCAGTTGCCCGGCGTAGAACGCCATCAGCAGGCTCTTGCCGGAGCCTTGGGTGTGCCAGATGACGCCCACTCGCTGATTGCCCTGTGGCGAGGACGCAGTCACCGTGCTGTTGACTGCGTGTCGCACCGCGTGGAACTGGTGGTAGCCCGCGATGATCTTGGCGAGCCCGGAACCGGTTTCGCCGAAGACCGTGAAGTGACAGAGCAGATCGAGCAGGCGACGATGCTCGAACACGCCTTCGATCAGGGTCGAAAGTTCCGGCGCACCTTTCGGGGCAACGTCTGTGCCGTCGGTGGTGCGCCACGGCATGAAGCGCTCAAGGTCTGCCGAGAGTGAACCCACCCGGGCCGCAATGCCGTCCGACGTGACCAGCAGCGCGTTGGTGTTGAACAGCGCCGTGATTTGCTTCTTGTAGGTCTGCAGCTGGTTGAACGCGCCCAGCAGATGTGCCCCGGCGCTGCCCGGCGCTTTCAGCTCGATCACGCCCAGAGGCAAGCCGTTCACGAACACCACCACATCGGGCCGCCGGTTGTTCTGGCCGTTGATCACCACGAACTGGCTCACCGCTAACCAGTCGTTCTGCTCTGGGTGTTCGAAGTCGATGAGCGCGACCTTGCCTGCCGTCAGCGTGCCGTCGTCGGCGTAATACTCTACGTCCACGCCTTCCGTCATCAGCTTGTGGAGGCGGCGGTTTTCTTCGAGCAATGAGGGCAATTCGGACTGCGTCACTTTCCGAATTGCATCCTGACGCGCGTCCAGTGGCAAACCAGGGTTCAAACGCGAAACGGCGTCCTCGAAGCGCCTCTTGAGCACGACCTCATCGTGGCTCTCACGCTCCGGGCGGTGTCCATCGGGGCCGATGTCCTCCTCGCGTTCGATGCTGTATCCCAGCCCTCCCAACTGTTCCATTAATGCCTGCTCTACGGCGGCCTCCGACAGAAACGCCATTACGGTTCTCCTTGTTCTTCGATGGGCTGAATCGCCACCAGCTTCAATAGCCCGTCGTAATGCTCACGGTCGACAGCCATCATCATTTCGAGGGTGTCGCGCAACACGGGTTGGGTCTCTGCAAGTAGAGAAAGATCGTGTCCCGGATCGGCGATTGCGCCAGCATGTGAGTACGTGTTGAGCAACCGGAGGATGCGCGTCTTCTTCGCGCTGTCGAAATCCACCCGCTCGAGTCGTGGGCCGAGATCCCCGCTCATCTCGGGGAAGCGGAAAGCGAGGAAGGCCTCGATCAATCGGCGCGCGACGTTGGGCAAACCGTAGTGGTGTTCCAGTTGGACAACGTCATTGCGGTGAGCCTCCTCGTAGACGCGCTTGAACAGGTACTGGTACTCCGATTCGTACTTCTCAAGCAGAGGATCAAGATGGCCTAACTCGCTGGTGCGAGACCCATCCGCGTGACGCCGGGTACGAAGCAGAAAGAACCGAGCGGGCCGGTCTTCGACCTTCTTCTTTCGTTGCCCAGGCAGGTGATGGAACCAGTTCTTCACCAACCGGAAAAACGAGAAGCTGTGCGTCAAGATGAAAAGCTGCCCGGCCTCCTTGGTACGATCCTTCATGTAGCCGAAGGCCGAGAACAGTGCGTTGTCATCGAGGCTCGACACCGGGTCATCAATGACGACAATCCCATTCTTCAAGTCGAATGCTCTGTCCTGCAGCGCCTTGAGGAAATAGAGGAATGCAATCGCCGTGCGCTCTCCATCGCTCAAATGCGCTACGTACTGGCCGCTTCGGGTCAGCGCGTATCCGGTGCCCTTCACCTCGAAGCGCAACTCGTCTCGCCCAAGGTAGGCGCATAGCTCTGCAGTCAGCTCGTCAGCGGGGCGGCGATGTTCGAGGATCGCGCGTTCCAGCTCATTGATCTGCGTCTGGGTTTCTGTCTGCGTAGCCTTTATGCCATCCAGTTCGGCGGTCGCGGTCTTTGCAGCACCGGAGAGCTGGACGAACTCGGCGTGCGCCTCCGCGACATACGAGGCTTCAAGCTTCTTGCACGCACTGTCGACCGACGCCGTGAACTCTGCGGAGATGCGGTTGTGCTTCTCCACGATCCCATTGAATGCGGCGACTGAGTCGGTAATCGAGGAGGGTCTCGCCGCTGCTTGTGCCTGCGTGGCGGTAGGTGCGAACGGCTGATCGCGCTTGGCCTCGACACGCGCGATGAGGGCATCGAGCACGGCTTGGGTCTCTGACTGCGCCGTCAACACCATTGCGCACGCAGGGGGCACTTCGGGCACGAGCGCTTCATAAAAGCGCGAAACATCCGGCAGTGACAGTGAGGCCGCAGTCTGCTTGGCCGCCTTCAGCTTCGAGAGAAGAGCCGACAGATCTTTCTGAAATCCCGCGAAGGCGTCGTTGAAGTGAGCTTCGAGCGCGGCGCGACGCGCTGCCTGAAGCGGCTGCTGGCAGAAGCGGCAGGTGTCGGAGGCGTGCTCGCCCGAGTGCAGATGAAGCCCTTCTTGCACCCACGCGGCAAGCTTGGCATTGCTGGTCAGTTCATCGAGCGTCTGCGCGACGACGGAGCGACCGACCAGCGTATCTACTTCACTCGTCAACGTATCAAGTTCGATAGATGGCGCAACAACCTTGCCGACAATGGGCTTTGGCTGGGCGTTCTTCTGGCTGTGGAGCTGTGCTTTCTGCTCATCGGAAAGAGTCGCGGCCGCCGCCTGCTGCGCATCCATTGCTTCAACGGCACGCCTGAAATTTCGCTTGTCGTAATTGTTGTAGGTCTGGCTGTTCGCGGTGGTCAACAGCTCCTTGATGAGCTTCGCCTTGTCCCTGCAGAAATCGTCCAGCTTCGACTCCGCTCTTGTCTTGTCGGCCTGAGCAGTCCGCGACTTGATGTCGGTCGTGGTAAGTTCCTTCTTGAGCTGCTCGACCCGTGCCTGCTTCTCGATGCTGTCTTCGCCGAGAAAGTAGATCGGCGCAATGCCGCCCGTTTGTGACAGGGTGGCATTGATGAAATCCCGGTTGAAGACGCGCACTTGGGGCAGTTGCGCCGAAGCGAAAGCGGAGCCTGCGACCTTCGTTGTGCCGTCGATCTCCAGTGCCGCTTCACCTTCGAGGAGCGCGGTCTTCTTCTCAACCAGCGAAAGCAGCCATGACAGCGTCGTCTTCCCGCTGCCGTTCCATCCATAGATGACATTGAACTGCGCAAACGGGTGTAGTTCTGTTGGCCAAGCAAAGTCGCGGAACACGCGGAGCCGCAGCTTGGCGATGCGAGTCAACTTCATGTCGACTCTCCTTGTTCTTCGACCGGCTCCACAGCCGGAGCAGGTGCGCCGCGCGCAGCGTTCAGCGCTTCGACATAGGCATCCCGATCCAGTTGGTAAAGCAAACGGCTGACTTCGATGTTGATGGGCAGCTCATCGCCGCCAGGCAATAGAAAACGTAAAGTTGGTGAATCGCCGTCCTCGGCGTCCAAAGCTAGCCCCACGTGCGCATCGATCAGTGCGTTGTCTGTTGCGAATCGCTCCCACGGCTCGCGGGAGCTGCTCGGGTCGAGCTGCGCATCCAGATAGGCCTGATGCAGAAAGGCCACGATGGCATCAGCCGCCAGCACGGCACTGCGTCGGTGGTGCTCTGCCAAGCGCGCCAGATACGGATCTTTGCCATGGCTGGCAGGGCCCGCCTTGTTGCGCAGGTCGTTCAGTGCATCGGCCAGCTTGTGATGGCTGGACACTAGCTTCTTGAACTTGTCATCGCGCACGTCGCCCAGCTTGAGCGCGCGAATCGCCGAACTCAGCCAATCCGACAGCGAGGGCGTTTCCTGTACCGGTTTCAGCGGAGCTTGCGGGGTATGGAAGCTGTCAACCACCACCCGGCACACCACCTCGACGACGGTCTTGGCGCAGTCGATGCACGCATCGTTGTTCTGCTCCAGATTGCGCTCCATCGCATCGAAGGTTTGCTGCAACATGGGCGCGTCGTGCCAATAGCCGCAGGCCTCGCGGATGCCAGGGCACCAGTCAATAGTCATTTCTCGATGCCCACTATATGTATACCGAGTGCTGCAGACTCCCGTTGAATGAGCCACCTGCGACAACGATCATGCAGTGACTGATGGAAGCCTTTAATTGTTGACCCCCATATCAGCCCCCCAAGCGTGAAGATAAACAAAATACTCAGAATTGATGGGATGGCCCACTGCAATAACTGATTCTCAAATTTGAACCCTAAACTTGCAGCTACTCCAACAGCGAGCACGACGACGACGCCAATGGAAAATGACCATGCAACACGCCCTGCTGTCCGATCTGAGCGCCAGTAAATTCGCTGCTGGATAAGCAGTTTTTCGTTACGCTCCGCGACGAGTTTTTCTTGTGTTTGATTATGGGCTCTCTTTTCTGCAGAGAGCTTATCGTTCTCTTCGCGCTTTATTTCACCGGTGACGCGGTCTAGTACTGCGGTAATTGTCTGTTCACTCAGCGACTCCTCCTCACCGAGCGTCAAAGACATAAGTTCTTCGTGGGCTAACTGGCTGCTCCGAAGGAGTTGTAGATCTCTGGCTGTAATGGTTTTCTGCCTTTCAAGCTTCTCAACTTCTGAGAGATATTTATCCCATATCGCCTGCGAAGGCTGGAGAGCGGCATATGAAAAGGCGAGAACCTCTCGCATCGGAATGGAGGGGGCTCCCATGGGAGCCTTTAACCATGCCATGTTGGCCAAACTGAAATCCGTAATAACTGTTGATACCTCGCGAGATTCCTGGTGCTTGTCGCCATACCGAAATGCAGCTCTCGCGAATGCTGTGTTGCATGTGACAACGACAGCCTTGCACTTTTCAACATTCTGCGGAGAGGAGTGCGCCCTTAGCACATAGATGCTGCGGACAGAATTAATGTCATAGTCCTTGGCGTAAGGATTCGAGTACTGAAGCTCACCATCAAGAGTTTTTGAGAAGGCCGTCTCATCAATTTGGAAATTCGCTACGTATCGAGGCGTTGGGATAACGTTAACCTTGGATTCGCTCAGTTTTTCATCAATTTGACCCGCCAGCATTAGCATGTCGGATTTTGTTGTTCCTCGTTGGCGAGCTTCGGCAACAATTGCACCACGCCCCCTGAAGGACTCAATGTGACTTGCTGCACCTTTGATCACACTTTCCAGCTCGTTGCGAGAGTGTTCAAATGCTCCGACACGCCCACCAAGTGAAATCAATAGTTCTATTAGATCGCTGATCGAGTCCTTCTTGGCCTCTCCTTCCAGCCCGAGAAGTCGAACGAGAAGAGGTGTATCCAAATAAAACGTTACACCGTCATATGTTTTTGGCAGGCTCTGAAGATCTGGACATAAAAGGGCATTCGCCAGCATGTGCCCCTGAACAACGATAAGGAAACTATCGAATCTCTCGGGGTCGCTCTTCTGCAGGTCCAGCACGTATTTGCTGACCAGAACAATTTGAGCATTGTGGTGCCCTTCGATATCGGGTATTGCAGTTCCACGAAGGTATGCCCGCAAACATTGGATGTCGAATTGTGAGAGAAATGCGCGTACCGCTACATCTGCTTCGTCATCGGTTGTAATTGGCTTGGCTGTCGTCTTCGAAAAAACACGCAATCCCGTTAATACTGCGTTGATGTGTCGCTCAGCACTGGCTTTTTCTGCGCCGATCCTTGGATCTGCTAGTGTCCCCGTCACCTGATAGACACCGTCTTTTTTTTCGATCGGATGGTTTCTAGACAAGCGCTTAAGCACCACTTGAATCGCTCTTGCCGGTATTTCCATCCCGAAGTCGGAGCGAATCCAGTCCTTAACCACAGCATCGGTTACCGGGTTGATTTGATGGTCAACTAGAACCTGAAGAATGAATGGTCGCAGATAGTCGAGATAGTCATGCCCTTGGTCGACATGGACCTTCAGCATGGCGAGGCTGGTCAATGTTGATGAGGTCATCAAGCGATTCCTCTCAAATACTTGTCAGCGTCGCCGACTCGCAACTCGCCAGAGATCAGCTTAGGCAGCAGGGAGTCGCGAAGTTGGGTGAGGGAGCGGGATTCCCGTTCGTTTTCCACCATCTGTCGATAAAGCGAGTCGGTCGACTTTCTAAACCTCGTCAGTACGGGCTCTGAAGGAACTACGACGGGAATTGGCCGGAAATTGGTTTTGCTGATCTCCTGGAATGTCGAGCCGTTGGCGTTACCGACGATCGCATCCATGCTTTCCCTGCACCAAAGCAGCACAAACACGTTTGGCAGAACACCATCACATTTCATCGCGATGAAGCCTTGGTTGATCGCCGTTGGAACCTCGGCGATAGCCAAATAGCCGATGGGCGCGCGAGATGAGAGCAACACTGTGCCGACAGGCAGGAGGCCTGAACTGATCTTCGCAAGACCGGCATCCGTGATCTTTCTATCTGTATTCAGCAAAACGGGAAATTTCAGGGGGGACAGGTCTTTGGGCGTGGCCCAGCAGTGGTGCCCGCCTTCCCAGAAGTTGGCTTCCTTGGTGCTTGGTGTAGACCCGCCGCAGACGGACACTTCGGCGCCAATCGTCGAATGACGCCACCCCTCCGGAACCTCCCCCAACTCCGATTCGACGAGCCGGTCGGGGAAGAGGTTGTAGAGGTGCGCGGGTAGGCCGGGCAGCGACTGGCCGCGCTGCCAGCGGCCCTCCAGCTTGGCCCGCACCGGCTCGAAGTCCACGAACCACGCCTTGAACAAGGCACGGGCCATGGCTTCCAGCGTTTCGTTCTGCCTGCGGTTGAGTTCGATCTTGTCGTCCAAAGTGCCGAGGATGCGGGAAATGGCAAGTTGTTCATGCTTGGGAGGGACATCTAGTTCAAGCATGTAGACGGCAGCACGAGTTGTTGAGGGGATCGGCGAGCCGTCATCCACTTCGCCAAGTTTGTAATGCTTCACTGCGTAGTAAAGCCAGCGCATATCCAAATCGGTTTTGGGAACGACGTAATACGCAGTATCGATAACCCAGAATGGCTCACGACAGAACTCAACGCCTCGATACGCTCCTTTCCGACCGAGCACGACACCCGGCCCATGAGTCAACGCATCGGATGTCCAGCCAATGGGGCCATTCGAGCCGAAAACACGATATTTGCCGTGGGTTTGGCTGTAGCCACGGATTGCCTTTCCATATTCGAGGGTAACTTCATCACCCCAATTGGATGGACGCCAATCATTCGCCATACCCGAGCTCCTTCAAGTTGGCTTCAATCGACGCATCCAATTTGGCCGCCGTAGCACGGTGCCCGCGCCACTGCGCGGAGAGCCGCAGCATCTTTTCCTCGAAGGGCTCGCCATCGTCTTCCACATCTGCAGCGCCCACGTAGCGGCCAGGCGTCAGCACGTGGCCATGTTTGCGGATTTCGTCCATTGACACTGACTTGCAGAAGCCCGCCACGTCGGCGTACTCCCCTGCGTCCTTTTCACCGCGCCAAGCGTGATAGGTATCGGCGATCTTCTGGACTTCCGCGTCGGTGAGTTCGCGGCGGGTGCGATCTACCAGCACGCCGAGCTTGCGGGCGTCGATCAACAAAACCTGCCCGCGTCGATCCCGCAGACCCTTGCCGGGGTTTTTGTTGCGAGCCAGGAACCATAGGCAGGCGGGAATCTGCGTGGAGTAGAAGAGCTGACCGGGCAGAGCGACCATGCAATCCACCGCATCGGCTTCGAGCATGGCCTTGCGGATGTCGCCTTCGCCGGACTGGTTGGAGCTCATCGAGCCGTTGGCCAGCACCACGCCTGCCGTACCGTTGGGCGCGAGGTGATGGTAGATATGCTGGAGCCAAGCGTAGTTGGCATTACCCACGGGCGGCACGCCGAACTTCCACCTTACGTCCTCACGCAGTCGGTCGCCACCCCAATCGGAGATGTTGAATGGGGGATTGGCGAGGATGTAGTCGGCCTTTAGGTCGCGCAGTTCGTCCTTGTGAAAGCTGCCCTCGTTGTTCCAGCGTATGTCGGAGTCGATGCCGCGCACAGCCAAGTTCATCTTGGCCAGCCGCCACGTGGTGTAGTTCGACTCCTGCCCGTAGATCGCAATGTCGCCAATGCGGCCTCCGTGCTCCTGAACGAACTTCTCCGACTGCACAAACATTCCACCCGAGCCGCAACACGGGTCGTACACGCGGCCCGTGTACGGCTCCAGCATTTCGACCAGTACACGTACCACGGAGCGCGGCGTGTAGAATTCGCCGCCGCGCTTGCCTTCGGCACCGGCGAACTGGCCGAGGAAGTATTCGTACACGCGCCCGAGAATGTCCTTGGAGCGGTCGCCTTCCTCGTTGAGCGCAATGCCGGAAATCAGGTCGATCAGCTCGCCCAGCATCACCTTGTTGAGTGCGGGTCGGGCGTAGTCCTTGGGCAGCACGCCCTTGAGCGACTCGTTGTCCTTCTCGATGGCGCGCATCGCGTCGTCGATCAAGGTGCCGATGGTGGGCAGTTTGGCGTTGGCCTGCAGGTGCGACCAGCGAGCCTCCTTCGGCACCCAGAACACGTTGTCGGCAAGGTACTCGTCTTTGTCCTCGGCGGCCTGTGCGTCTTCGGCCAGCAGCGCCTTGTGCTTGGCCTCGAAGGCGTCGGAGATGTACTTCAGGAAGATAAGTCCGAGCGCGACGTGCTTGTAGTCGCTTGGTTCCATGTTGCCGCGCAGCTTGTCGGCGGCCTTAAAAAGGTCGGCCTCGAAGCCGAGGTTGCCCCCGTTGCCGTTTTTGGCGGTGTCGTTCTGTGCCATCGTGTTCTTATCCTTTGCGTAATGTCTTTGCTGCCGGGGCTTGATACCCCGGCGCGAGCTTTGCGTTCTCAACGCCGTACAGCGCCAGCGGATCGCTGAGCCATAGGCGGTACTGTTCTTCCTTGAGACGGTGGTCGGGCGAGCAGTCCACGCTCCAGCGCAGCAGCATGTAGCCCGCGACGGCGGCGCGAACGCGCATCCGAATCGAGCCGTCGGTCATCCCGTAGTCCATCTTGATGATCTCGGGGCGTTCAAGGCGCGGGTGCGGCACGAAGTCCAGTTCGACGATGCGCGTCCACTGGATGTCGTTGTCCGGCCGTTCGTTGGCCTGTAGCTCCTCGTCGAGCAGCGTTGGCGCTTCGATGCGGGTGACGACGAAATCCCGAAACTCTCCGCTCTTGCGATCAAAGGCCCGGACGTGCCAGCGCAGGCCGGTGTCCACCAGCGCGAAGGGAACGATGACGCGCTCGGACTCACCGCTGCTCATCGAGTGGTAGCGGATGGCTACTGGCCGCTTGGCATGGATGGCCCGGCAGATCGGAGCCAACACATCCATCCGAGGGCAGTTCAGAGCCACAGGAGACTCGCATGGCAGCATCGGCTGCGAATCGACGTTCACACCATCGCCAAACCCAAGCGCGAGCGTCGACAAAACACGTTGCGTCGCATGCTCGAAAATTGGAACAAACGCCTTGCCTATGCGGTAGATCTTGTTGCTACCATCGAATTCAATGTTCTGCGGTGCGATTTCCCGGTAAAGAGCCAGATCGCGCGTTGCCCCTGCCGGCGCCACACCGAAGCGCTCAATCAGGTCCGGACGCCCAATATCACCGAAGAAGTAGAGCAGGAAGTCGATGTAGGCCAGCCGCTCGCGCTGGGCAAGGCTCAAATCCTCGACCCGTTTAGAGGGTGAACTAATCATGTGCCGCAGCTACGAAATGAAAGGGGAATGTAGTGATGTGATCCATATAGCGCCATCATTGTCATCAAATTGATTACAATCATGCACCATCTTTACTATAACAACAAGATATAAAGCCTCAAATGTAGACATAGTTCGTTTTGTATTAAATCTCTTCAATACGTTAGATTGAAGTCATCCAACTGTGAAATCTTGCCGCCCAGTGCTCTATCGACTCTTCATGCAACTTGCCCTTATCCACGGATTTGGTCTGCGGGTGAGGAATGCCGGAATAGCCATCCTTGCCGCAGAGCATTTTTAGCCGCTGACTTGGCCAGTGCAGTGATTTCTGGGTTAACTCTTCTGCCAACAGCGTAAGCTGCTTGGGCCAATCCAGAGACGACTTCAGCCGTAATAGCAAAGTTGATAGAGAACAAACACCATCAGATGTATCGACTTCTAGGATATAGAAGGTGCGGCCCTGCAACTCCACCTCAACAACGGCCAGGCATCTTGGATTGCCATCCAAAAGCAGATGACGTTTACAACGGTAGAGCTTGGGTAGCTTGTGCAGTTGCTGGGAGCGAATGACGCAACCATGGGTTGCCACCAACTGCTCAAGCATCGACTGAAAACAATCAAACTTGTTGGCATATAGACGCAGATCATCGGTTTCATCCGCCTCTGCGGTCCACTCGGCACTGGGCAGAATCCCCCCAAAAACTGACTCTTCAGTACTTACGTCCTCTGATGCCTTGGAGCCAATCTCATCGTCAGTCTTACCCTTAGCTCCCTCCTGTTTTTTATCAGCAATTTTGCGTGTATTGGTAAGCGTCCAGCGAAGGCCGTATTGACAGGAGCGATAGGTTATTCAGCAGGTAGAGCAACACGCCAAGGCAGCAGTTCGCCGACCCGGTTCACCGGCCAGTCTGCGATCACATTCAGTACATGCCGCAGGTAATGCTCCGGATCTACCCCGTTCAACCGGCAGGTGCCGAGCAAGCTGTACAACAAGGCTCCCCGTTCACCACCATGGTCAGAGCCAAAAAACAGGAAGTTCTTTCGCCCCAAGCTCACCAGCCGTAGCGCATTCTCCGCTATGTTGTTGTCCACTTCTATCCAGCCGTTTTCGGTGTAGTACGTCAGTGCTGACCACTGATTCAAGGCATAGGCGAAGGCCTTAGCCAACTCGGAGTGACGCGAGAGCGACTGCATCCTATCCCGTAACCAGATCTCCAGCTCTTTCAGTAAGGGCTTTGCCCGCCGTTCTCGTTCTGCCAGCCGGTGTTCTGCTGACATGCCGCGCAGTTCTGCTTCAAGGCTGTAAAGCTGACCAATTCGTTTGAGGGCTTCGTCTGTGTTATCCGATGGCGTTCGGATATGCACATCATGGATCTTTCGCCTGGCATGAGCCCAGCAAGCGGCCTCCTTTATCGTGCCGGCAGCTCGGTCTTCACGATATAGCTCATT
>NZ_JABERS010000069.1:0-15041 GCF_013168745.1 Aeromonas sp. TW 6
TTACGACGACATCCTTGATGCCTGCACATCGGCCTGGAAGCACTTTATTGCCGATGTGGAGCGGGTGATGTCACTTTGTAGCCGAGATTGGATAAAACTGACCTAATGTTTAATCCGATTGGTATAACCCGTCACCTCGCCAAAGCGTGGATGACCGCTCTCCCAGTCGGCGGCGGCGGTGCGAATGGCCTCCTTGTCGACGCTCACGAAGTTCCACCAGATATGCAGCGGTCTGGGCAGGGGTTCGCCGCCAATGAGCAGCAGCCGGGCACCCGGGCGCAGGGTTAGCATTACCTCCCGGTTGCCGGGGGGCAGGTAGAGCAACTGCTCCGGGGCCAGGGCCTCCCCTGCGACGATGGTCTCCCCCGCGAGGGGAAAGAGGCCGTGCTCGAAGGCGAGGTCCAGGGGGAGGGTGATCTCGCCTCCCTCGGGGGCGTGCAGATCCAGCCCCAGAATGGGGGAGAAGTGCAGGGTGGGGGCGCGCTGGCTGCCGTGCTCGCCGATGAGCAGGGTGAGGGTGATCTCCCCTTGCTGCCAGCGGGGGAGCGTCGGGTAGTGATCGAAGCGGGGCGGGGTATGCTGATCCGCCTCGGGCAGGGCTATCCAGAGCTGGGCGGCGTGCAGATCGGGCTGGTTCGGGACCGACTCCTCGGTGTGGGCGATGCCCCGTCCTGCGGTCATCAGGTTCACCTGGCCCGGACGGATCACCTGCTTGCTGCCCAGGCTGTCCCGGTGGAGGATCTCCCCCTCCAGCATCCAGGTGAAGGTCTGCAGGGCGATGTGGGGGTGGGGCCCCACATCCATGCCGGGGGCGCCGGGGGCAAAGCGGGTCGGGCCGATATGATCGAGAAAACACCAGGGCCCGATGGTGCGCCGCTCCTTGACCGGGATGGCGCGAGCCACCGGGATGCCGCCCACATCGGTGAGGCGGGAGGCAATGCGTTGCCACTGTTGTGTCATGGGGTGCTCCTTGTCGAGGAAAAGGTTGGCGCGCGCGCAGGCCGCAGCGTCTGCCGGGAGTTGGACATGCCGTCTCGCCCGGTGCCGGTGAGTGATGTCGAGGTTACTATGCCCCAATCCGGCGCCGGATGGCAAAGACGGGGCACAGCGCCTGCCCTGAGAGCCTAGGCTGTGTTCTCAAAATGCTGGTTTTCTGTCCACCAATAGCTCTCGTAAGTAACGAAGGCAGAAAGCCAGCTTGATAAAAGCAGCAAAACTTCCCGCCAGCTTTTCATATCTCGTTGAGAATCGGCGAAACTTCTTCAGCCATCCGAAGCACCGCTCGACCACATTTCGCCTGCGATAACGAGCTTTGTCTAATACCAGAGGTCGTCCCTTATGGTGCCGCTGCTGGTCGCTGCGCTGCGGGATGACTGCTTTTATCCCTCTGCGCCGGAGTTCGGCCCGCAAAGCCCTGCTGCTATAGGCCTTATCTGCGGCAAGATGCGCTGGACGCGTGCGATAACGGCCTGATGAGGTCGGTATCCTTGCCATGGCCAGCGCACTTGTCGCATATCTGATTTCCGCTGATTGCCCCGGTGAAAGGCAGAACCCCAGCGGTAAACCATGACCATCAGTGACCAAGTGAATTTTGCTGCCAAAACCTCCACGCGAGCGACCAAGCGCTTGATTCACCGGAGTGTTTTTTTACGCGCTCCGGCAGCATCTTTGGATGCCCTGACATTGGAGCCGTCAATGCACCACAGGTCGAAGTCGATAAGCCCTTCTTCATTGAGATGTAGTTGCAGCGCTTCAAGGATGGCATCGATGTGACCTGTACTCTGCCAACGTCGAAAGGTGTTGTAGACCGAACTCCATGGGCCGAAACGTTCTGGCAGATCTCGCCAAGGCGCACCGGTGTGGAGTATCCAGAGAATGCCATCGAGCACTTGGCGTGGCTCGCGAGTAGGACGTCCGCTTATGCGGTGGTATGGAAAAAGGGGCTCGATAAGTCCCCATTGTGCATCGGTCAACTGGTAACGACGGGACACTGCATAGGTCTTAAGCTGTTGAGAAGATGTGAGATTATATCTTCATCACTTTAAGAACACAGCCTAGCCCGGCAATTGCAGCAGGGTACTGTATGAACGTACAATACTCCCATCCCACTCTTGAGCCCGACCACCTGCATGACCGACATCCAGCCCCTCCCTCCCGTGACCCCGCCGCTCGACGGCTTCATCCTGACCCGCCATGGTCGGGATGTGCAGGGGCGTACCGAGATCGTGATGTGGCTCTGGAGCGCACAGGGACCGGTACGGGTGGTGGTGCCGGGGCAGGAGCCGGTCTTCTTCCTGCCGGAACGCCACCTGGAGGAGGCGGCAGAGCTCTTCAAGGGGGCCGGGGTGAGGGGGCGTTTTCGCCGCCTCCCCATGCACACCTTCGAGGGGAGCCGGGTGGTGGGCTGCTACTTTGCCACCCTGAGCGCCTTTCACCGCGCCATCGAGCTGCTGCTCATCCGCGGATTGGAGCACTTCGAGGCGGATATCCGCCTGCCCGAGCGCTTTCTCATGGAGCGCTTCATCACCGCCGGGATGCGCTTTGACGGCAAGGCGAGGCGAAAGGGGGGCAGGCAGGGTTACTGGGAGGTAAACGAGGCGCGCTGTGCGCCGCAGGCGGTGACGCCGACCCTCTCCTGGGTCTCCCTGGACGTGGAGTGCGCCATGGATGGCACCCTCTTCTCGGTGGGGCTCCATAGCGAAGAGGACGCGCGGGTCATCATGATTGGTGCCCCGGAGCCGGACTCGCAGGACTGGGAGACCCCCGTCGAGTGGGTGGCGGACGAGCCTGCCCTGCTCGGTGCCCTGGAGGGCTGGTTCAGCCTGCACGATCCCGATCTCGTCATCGGCTGGAACGTGGTGAATTTCGACTTTCGCCTGCTGCTGCGCCGCGCCGAACTCCACAAGCGGTGGTTGCGGCTCGGGCGCGGGCGGGAGCTCTGCTTCTGGCGCTCGTCCCGAAACGACCCCCAGAGCGGCAACGTCATCATCCCGGGGCGCATGGTGCTGGACGGCATCGATACCCTCAAGAGCGCCACCTGGCAGTTCCCGAGCTACAGCCTGGATGCGGTGGCGAGCGAGCTGCTCGGGCGGGGCAAGGACATCGAGGACGTGGCCAACCGGGGGGAGAAGATCACCGAGCTGTTCCACTCCGACAAGGAGGCGCTGGCCCGCTACAACCTGGAAGATTGCAGGCTGGTGTGGGAGATCTTCGATTTCTGCCACCTCATCCCCTTCGCCATCGAGCGCGCCTCCCTCACCGGTCTTGAGCTCGACCGGGTGGGCGGGTCGGTGG
The DNA here is from genome assembly GCF_013168745.1 of Aeromonas sp. TW 6. Taxonomy (NCBI): domain Bacteria; kingdom Pseudomonadati; phylum Pseudomonadota; class Gammaproteobacteria; order Aeromonadales; family Aeromonadaceae; genus Aeromonas; species Aeromonas sp. TW 6. The sequence continues at coordinate 3,295 of NZ_JABERS010000069.1, forward strand.
CGGCGTTCACCAACCTCTATCTGCCACGGCTGCACCGCGGTGGCTATGTGGCGCCCAACCTGCCGGCAGACGGCGGGCTCGCAAGCCCCGGCGGCTATGTGATGGACTCCAAGCCGGGGCTCTATCGCCACGTGCTGGTGCTCGACTTCAAGAGCCTCTATCCCAGCATCATCCGCACCTTCTGCATCGACCCCATGGGGCTGGTGGAGGGGCTCAAACACCCGGATAACGCCATTCCAGGCTTTCGCGGCGCCCTGTTCTCCCGAACCCGCCACTTCCTGCCGGATCTCATCGCCACCCTCTGGGCGGCGCGGGATCGGGCCAAGGCCGCCAGTAACAAGGCCCTCTCCCAGGCCATCAAGATCATCATGAACTCCTTCTACGGGGTGCTGGGGTCGGGGGGCTGCCGCTTCTATGACCCGAGGCTCGCCTCCTCCATCACCTTGCGGGGCCACGGCATCATGCAGCAGACCCGGGAGTGGATAGAGGCAGAAGGGTTCGAGGTGATCTATGGGGATACCGATTCCACCTTCGTGCACCTGGGGAGCGATATCCGTCTCGAACAGGCGGACGAGATTGGCCAGCGACTGGCGAAGATGATCAACGACAACTGGGCCGCGCTGATCAGGCGGGAGTTCGACCTGCCGAGCCATCTGGAGATCCAGTACGAGACCCACTACCGCCGTTTCCTGATGCCCACCATTCGCGGGCTGGAGAAGGGGAGCAAGAAACGCTATGCGGGACTGGTGGGCGAAGGGGAAGGGGAGCACCTGGTGTTCAAGGGGCTGGAGACGGTGCGCACCGACTGGACACCCCTTGCCAAGGCATTCCAGACCCGGCTCTACGAAATGGTGTTCCACGACCAGGATCCCAGCAGTTATGTGCGCACCATGGTGGACGAGACCCGGGCCGGCCGTCACGACGATCTGCTCATCTACCGCAAGCGGCTGCGCCAGAAACTCGAGGAGTATCAGAAGAACGTGCCGCCCCATGTGCGGGCGGCGCGCCTGGCGGATGAGGAGAATCTGCGCCGCGGCCTGCCCCAGCGTTATCAGCACAGGGGCACCATCGCCTACCTGATGACCCTGAACGGCCCCGAGCCTTTGGAGTACCGGCGCAGCGCCGTCGACTACGAGCACTACATCGACAAGCAGCTCAGGCCCATCGCCGACGCCATCCTTCCCTTTGTGGGGGAGTCGTTCGAGCGGATCTGCGGCCAGCAGCTCGATCTCTTCTGACGAAGCGAGGTAAACGCGGCGGCCATGGCACGACAATGGCTGCCCGTGGGCCAGAGGGGACAGGAGGCAGATGACGGGGGAGAGCGGATGTCAGAGCCGACCAATGCAAAAAGCCCGCTATCAAGCGGGCTTTTCAAATCTGGTGCGTCCTAGTGGATTCGAACCACCGACCCCCACCATGTCAAGGTGATGCTCTAACCAGCTGAGCTAAGGACGCAGGGTGCGCAAGGCGACTTTGTGTGTCATTGCAGGGGAGTGGTGGGTTTAATTGGATTCGAACCAACGACCCCTACCATGTCAAGGTAGTGCTCTAACCAACTGAGCTATAAACCCACATCTGTGTTCAACCGAATTCGAACCAACGACATTGCCTACGCCATGTCAAAGTACTGTTCTAACCGACTGAGCTATAAACCCACATCAAATTCATATCTGCAATTTATTCAAACCGTTATGGTGCGTCCTAGTGGATTCGAACCACCGACCCCCACCATGTCAAGGTGATGCTCTAACCAGCTGAGCTAAGGACGCATAACAGGGTTTCGTGATGGTGCGTCCTAGTGGATTCGAACCACCGACCCCCACCATGTCAAGGTGGTGCTCTAACCAGCTGAGCTAAGGACGCATCACGAAAAGTGGTGGGTTTAATTGGATTCGAACCAACGACCCCTACCATGTCAAGGTAGTGCTCTAACCAACTGAGCTATAAACCCACTTCATAAACCGGGTTGAAAACCCGTTTTATCCCGCCAGCACTGCTGGCGTGGTCGGCATACTACCCATGGCCCCCAAGGCTGTCAACAAGGGACATGCACAAAGGAGACTGTTTGCCCAGTTCTTGTGCAGCCTGTTGATTTTACAGGCGAGCCGTCCCAAAAGTGCGGCTCCCCGTGCCCCTGGCCGCGCCCTATTGCGCCCGAGAGAGGGCGGTGCAGGCTGCGGGGCTGGCGAAGCGGCCGTAGATGACGCGCAGCCGAGCCCCCAGCATCAGGGCGGCGGAGGTGAGACCGACGATGAAGCCTATCCAGAAGCCCTGCGGGCCCATGCGCGGTACCACCCAGTCGGTCAGCCCCAGGATCATGCCGGTGGGCAGACCCAGCCCCCAATAGGCGACGATGGTGACGTAGAAGATGGCCTGGGTGTCCTTGTAACCGCGCAGAGCCGCCGCGGCCACCACCTGCACCGAGTCGGAGATCTGGTAGATGGCGGCGAAGAAGAGCAGGGTGGCGGCGAGGCCGATCACCTGCAGGTCGTCGGTGTAGATCCCCGCGATGGGGTCGCGCAGCAGCACGGTGAGGGCGGCGGTCGCGGCGGCGACTCCCATGCCCAGCATCAGGCCGGTGCGGGCGGCGACCCTGGCCTGATCCGGTTGACCTTCCCCTATGTTGTGACCGACCCGGATGGTCACGCCGACACCGATGGAGAGGGGCAGCATGAAGACCAGGCTGGAGAAGTTGAGCGCAATCTGGTGACTCGCCACCGTCTCCGCGCCGAAGGGGGCCAGCATCAGGGCGACCACAGTAAACAGGGTCACCTCGCAGAAGATGGCCATGGCGATGGGGAACCCCAGGCGAAACAGGCGCCAGATCCGGCTGCCGTTGGGGCGTGCCAGCTGGGCGAACAGGTTGATGCGCTTGAAGTGGGCAGAGCACTTCACATAGACGATCATCGCCAGCAGCATGGCCCAGAGCACGATGGCAGTGGCCACGCCGCAGCCGACGCCGCCGAGTTTCGGCATGCCGAAGTGGCCGTGAATGAAGATGTAGTTGGCGGGGATGTTGACCGCGAGCCCCACGAAACCGATCACCATGGTCGGCATGGTGTGGGAGAGCCCCTCACTGAAGTTGCGCAGCACCTGGAACATCACGAAGGCGGGCAGGCCCCACAGGATGGCGTGCAGGTAGCCGGCAGTCTTGGCCGCCATGACGGGATCCACGTCCATGAATTGCAGTGCCAGGGGGCTGAAGTAGAGTGCCACCATGGCGATGGGCGTGACGATGAGGGCGAGCCAGAAGCCCTGGTGCACGGCGGGGCGCACCTCGTCCTGCTTGCGAGCGCCGTTGAGCTGGGAAACGATGGGGGTGAGGGCCATGATGATGCCCTGCACCAGCAAGATGATCGGCAACCAGAAGCTGGACGCCACCGACACGGCGGCCAGATCCACGGCGCTCACCTGTCCCGCCATCACGGTATCGACGAAGTTCATGGCGATCTGGGCCACCTGGGCGACTAGAATGGGGCTGGCTAGACGAACGAGCTGCTTCGCCTCGGACCAATAACGTTGCACTGACACCTCCGAGTGGATCAGATAAAAGAGAAAGAGCGGGCAAGAGAGATGGGCTTTTGCCTCCTCGTCCTGAGGAGACAAAATGCGGGGGTGTCATTCTAGCCTGAAAAACCGCCAACGGGGAAGGTCGGCGGCAGATTTGTAGCCGGGATCAGGCGTCTTCGTGATCGCTGATCAGCAGGTTGGCCGCGGCATAGGCCGCCTGCTCGCGCAGATCCTCTGGTACCCGCTCGTCGGAGGCCACGGCGTTGAGCGCCCGTATGCTGGCGGCGATGGCCTGGGGCACATAACCCTGCTCGCCGGAGCCAATCTGGTTGTAGGCGATGCGAATGGCTTCACAGCATTGATATACCTGCATTTTTGTTTCCTCATTCAGTCTGGATTGATTGGGGTCACTATAGCGATCGCGCTTCTCCTTGTCAGCCGGCACCCTTGTCTTGCAAGGTGGCCGGGGGTAACCTGCCGACAATTTTCACAGCCTGGAGAGACTCATGTTCACCGGCATCGTACAAGGGACCGCCGAACTGGTGGCCATCGATTCACTGCCCAATTTTCGCACCCACGTGATCCGCATGCCGAGCCCGGCCTGGGGCGAGGGGCTGGCCCTGGGGGCCTCGGTGGCCCACAACGGCTGCTGCCTGACCGTCACCCGGGTGGAGGGGGATCTGGTCAGCTTCGATCTGATGCAGGAGACTCTGCGCCTCACCAACCTTGGGCAACTGGTGGTGGGTGACAAGGTCAACGTGGAGCGGGCCGCCCGCTTTGGGGACGAGATTGGCGGCCATGCCATGTCCGGCCACATCATGGGGACGGCCGAGGTGACCTCGGTCATCGACACCCCCAACAACCGCCAGGTGTGGTATCGCCTCGATCCTGCGCTGATGAAGTACGTGCTGACCAAGGGCTACATCGGCATCGACGGCATCAGCCTCACCGTGGGCGAGGTGCGCGCCAGCGAGTTCTGCGTCAACCTGATCCCCGAGACCCTGGCCCGCACCAATCTGGGCTGGGTCAAGGCCGGCTGGCGGACCAACATCGAGATTGACCCCCAGACCCAGGCCATCGTCGACACGGTGGAGCGGGTGCTGGCGGCGCGCCAGTAACCACCTGAGCGCTGCCCCCAGGGTTCGAAGAGGAGGGCGGCATCACGGGAAAGGCGCCCTCTTGTGGAAGAGGCGCCGCCCCAGGGCCTTGGAGACTTCTCTATGTTTGTCGTGACATTGACTTATGTGAAACCGCTGGCGGAGATCGATGCCCTGATCCCGGCCCACATTGCGTGGCTGGAGCGGCAGTATGCCGCAGGCCATTTTCTGGCATCCGGGCGTCAGGTACCCCGAGTCGGGGGCGTCATACTGGCGCAGGGCGTGAGCCGAGACGCCCTGGAGGCGATGCTGGCAGAGGATCCCTTCAAACAGGCAGAGGCGGCCGATTATCAGGTGGTGGAGTTTGTTCCGACCATGACGTCGGCGAAGGCGGCGTGCTTGAGGGAGGCGTGACCCAGCCTGACGACGGCACCAGAACAAACGGGACCCACAGGGTCCCGTTTGTTTTTGTCTGTGTCTGGACAGGGGGATTCAGAACAGCTGCTCGTCGTCAGCATCCACGAAGAGTTGCAGGCAGTCGCGGGCTTCATCCCGGTGCAGCCGCAGATGGATGGGGTTGCAGCAGGCCATGCAATCTTCGTAGAACTCCTGATCCCCCTGGCTGGCATCCAGCTCGACCCGGGTGTGGTGGCCGCAGTGGGGGCAGACGATACGCTTGCTGGTGTATTCGATCATGGTGACCTCCTCGGGCCCGTGGGCCGTCTCTGTGCTCCTGCTGATTCTAGTCGCCACAGGGCGGCGCAACCGCGAGCAAGCGCACGTTTATGAGCGGGATAAAGGGAGGCTGGAGGTCAGTCCGCCAGGGTGTTGCCTACTTGACCCAGCCGGCCAGCATCTCTGCGTTCAGCTCGGCAAGAGAGCGCAGCTCGTGGTTGGCGATGGCCAGACGGGGATCGCCGACCAGCGCCGGGTCCGGCACGATCAGCGCCGTCATGGAGGCTGCCTTGGCCGCCAGCAGGCCGGTGAAGCTGTCCTCAATGGCGAGACAGTGCACAGGCTCGACGCCGAGCTTCTCGGCGGCGTGGATATAGACATCCGGGTGGGGTTTGCCAAAGCGCTCCACCTCGGCGGAGTGGACCGCCATGAAACGGTCCTGGATGCCGAGTTTGCCGAGCACCGCCTCGACCATGGCAAACGGTGAGGAGGTGGCGAGCCCGATCTTGAGCCCTTGGGCCTCGATGAGGTCGAGGGCTTCCAGCACCCCGGCCTTGGGCTGTCCCTCTTGCAGGATGAGCGCGATCACCTGATCCAGGATGCGCTGTACTACCTTTTCCTGGCTGGGGCTGCTCCAGGGGCGGATCCGGTACCAGTGGGCCACCAGCTGATCGATGCGCACCCCTATGGTGGAGTTGCAGTCCTCCTCGGTGTGGAAGTGGCCCAGTTCGGCGAAGACGGCCATCTGTGCCCGTTGCCAGAAGGGTTCCGAGTCGATCAGAACACCATCCATATCGAAGATCACGGCAGTTAACATCTTGTACTCCTGACATAGGTGAAGGGGGGATTATAAGCCTGGTGCTTCAATGGGAAAGGGGCAGTCACCTGCCCCTTGCGCCGGATCACGCAGATAAACGTTTGTTTTTGCGTGGTAAAGCGGATTGCCTAGAACAGTACTTCTACCCGGGCTGCCACCGTCTTGGCCTGCTCCACGGCTTCCTGGCAATCCTGCCCACGGGCGAGCGCCACCCCGAGGCGACGACGACCGGCGATCTCCGGCTTGCCAAAGAGACGCAACTGGGCACCCGGCACCAGGGCCAGTGCCTCGCCAATCCCCTGATAGCGGATATCCTGGCTGTGGCCTTCCCGCAGCACCACGGCAGAGGCGCTCGGACCGTACTGGGTGATGGTGCCGACGGGCAGCCCCAGGATGGCGCGCACGTGCAGGGCGAACTCGGAGAGATCCTGGGAGATCAGGGTCACCATGCCGGTGTCGTGGGGGCGGGGGGAGACTTCGCTGAACCACACCTCGTCACCCCTGATGAAGAGCTCGACCCCGAACAGACCGTAGCCGCCAAGGGCTTCGACCACCTTGGCCGCCACCTCCTTGGAGCGGGCCAGGGCCAGCTCGCTCATGGCCTGGGGCTGCCAGGATTCGCGGTAGTCGCCATCCTCCTGACGATGGCCGATAGGCTCGCAGAAGTGGATGCCATCGACGGCGCGCACCGTGAGCAGGGTGATCTCGTACTCGAAAGGAACGAAGCCTTCGACAATCACCTTGCCACGACCGGCACGGCCCCCCTCCTGGGCATAGGTCCAGCTTTCATCCAGCCTGGCGAGGTCGCGCAGCAGGCTCTGCCCCTTGCCGGAGGAGCTCATCACCGGTTTTACCACGCAGGGCAAGCCGATGGCCTCGACGGCGGCCACAAACTCCTCCTTGCTCTGGGCAAAGCGGTAGGCAGAGGTGGGCAGTCCCAGGGTTTCGGCGGCGAGGCGACGGATCCCCTCCCGGTTCATGGTGAGCTGGGTGGCGCGGGCATTGGGCACCACCTTGACCCCTTCCTGCTCGAGGGCGGCCAGGGTGTCGGTGGCGATGGCTTCAATCTCGGGGATGATGAGGTCGGGCTTGACCTCGGCCACCAGGGCGCGCAGGGCGGCGCCATCCAGCATGTCCAGCACGCGGGCCTGGTGGGCCACCTGCATGGCGGGGGCGTTGGCATAGCGGTCGGCGGCGATCACCTCGATACCGAGCCGCTGCAGCTCGATGGCGACCTCCTTGCCGAGTTCGCCTGATCCCAGCAGCAGGGCGCGGGTCGCAGTGGGGCGGGTGGCGGTTCCAAACATCTGATCTCTCCTGAGGTCGGTGGTCAGCAGGGCTGATCCGGGTGAGCAAAAAAAGAGGTACGCATGGCGTACCTCAGGAAGTGGGTGGGTGGGCGCGCTGCTCCAGATGGGTGAGCAGGGTGATGGCGCCGATGATGATGGCCGCCCCCAGCCACAAGCGACCGGGGGGCGCCCAGCCAAATACCAGCCAGCCGGCCAGCACGTTCATGGGCAGCTTGGCAAAATCAAAAGGTTGCACGAAGGAGGCCTCCGCCACGCTGTAGGCGCGGGCGATGGACATCTGGGCCAGTGCCGACAGTACGCCAGAGGCGGCCACCAGCAGCCACTGGGTTTCGCTCGGCCACTGCCATTCAGGGATTGCCAGCATGGCGTTGAACGGGGTGCTGAAGACGAGCAGGTAGACGACGATGGTGTGGGACGACTCGCTGGCCGCCTGATAGCGCACCAGCAAGGAGTAGCCTGCCCAGAAGAGGGCGGCCGCCACCGGCAGCAGGGAGGCCAGGGTGAAGTCGTCGGTCCAGGGTGCCAGGATCAGCATGGCGCCCACAAACCCCGCCAGGGTCGCGAGAATGCGGGCCCGGCTCACTTGCTCTTTGAGAAAGAGGGCTGATCCCAGGGTGGCAAACAGGGGGGAGGTCATCAAGAGCGCGATCCCCTGCCAGATGGGGACGGGGACCGCCAGTGCCCAGAGCCAGAACTGGATGCCGGTCACCGCAAGGGCGACCCGCAGCAGGTGCAGGCGCAGCTGGTTCGTCATCAGGGACTGGCGCAGACCGTGGCGCACCAGCCAGGGCAGCAGGCAGACCAGGGCGATCAGATATTGGTGAAAGGCGACCTGGGTCGAGGGGAGGCCGAGCGTGAAGCTGACATACTGGCTCAGGCTGTTGACGGCGGCGAAGCAGAGGCCTGCCACCATCATCCAGACGGCGCCGGCAAAGGGGGAGTGCCTGCGGGAGGAGGTCATGAGATCCGGATCACGTACAAAAAGTGCGGCGGATCATAACGGCAATCGTTTGTCATGCCAAGGGTGCGGAGTTTGATGAGCCCCTCTCTGCCGAGGAAATGCACAGACATCAAATTTTTTGAATGACTTGAGCATCTATTTTCGCTATCAGGCTTTAATGCCAGTCTTTATAGTGACCTCCATCGACAGCCTGGCTGTTCAATTGACAATCAAATGGAGTTTCACCATGGCCAATATCCTCGTTCTGAAGTCCAGCATCCTGGGCCAGTATTCCCAATCCAACGCCCTGATCGACGGCTACCTGGCCGAGCGCCAGGGTGACACCATCCAGGTACGCGATCTGGCGACCCTGAACCTGCCGGTGCTGGACGGCGAGCTGGCCATGGGCCTGCGTGGTGGCGAGAACCTGAACGAGCGTCAGCAAGCGGTGCTGGCCCAGTCCGACGAGCTGGTCGCCGAGCTCAAGGCGAGCGATCTGGTGATCATCGCGGCCCCCATGTACAACTTCAACATCCCGACCCAGCTGAAGAACTGGATCGATCTGGTGGCCCGTGCCGGCGTGACCTTCCGTTACACCGAGACCGGTCCGGTCGGCCTGGTGGAGAACACCCGCGCCCTGGTGGTCAGCCCCCGTGGCGGCATGCACGTGGGCAATGCCACCGACCTGGTGACCCCCTACATGCGTACCGTGCTGGGCTTCATCGGCATCAACGAAGTGGACTTCATCTATGCCGAAGGCATGGGCATGGGGCCGGAGGCGCAAGCCAAGGGGATCGAGCAGGCCAAGGAGCAGCTGGAAACCCTGGCTTACTGATGCGACTCGGGGCCTTGGCCCCCAGTATCCTGAAACAACAACGCAGCCCTCGGGCTGCGTTGTTGTTTTTGCGCAGGCATCACGCTCTGGCGTCGTTATTCGCGCAGGAAGTGGCGGCAGCCGCTGCCGACCATCAGAAAGACCGCCACCAGGGAGGCCAGCAGCAGGGTGGTGAGCCACTGCTCGGCGCTGTTGGGGACCTGGGGGAGGAAGAGGCTGATCACCAGCAATGTGCAGAGGGTGATCAGGCTGGTTGGTCGAATGAGGCGCATCATGGGTCATCCTTGGCTGCGGGTGGTGAACGAGAGGCTAACCGCGGTCTGTGACAACAAGATGTATCCATACCTCTTGCGAACATCAACGGACCGGGTAGCCACCACCTTAGCAGCTTTTGCCGACGGAGCCAGCGGCATGGGTCGGGTTGTGATCCGGATCCCTATCTGAACTGCTTCTGATCTTCCTGATAGTGGAAATCGCCGCTGGCCAGCCTGGCGACCAGGGCCTCCTTGTCGAGATCCTGCGCCCGGCAAAGATCATCGAGATCCTCGTAGTGATCACGCAACTGCATGTTGACCAGGCTCAGCAGCATGTTGACATCCATGGTGGCAAAGTTGTTCAGCTTCATGAGGGTTGCTCGTTGTCCAGCAGGTGAAGTTGTTCGATGGCATCGCTGACGCTCTGCAGGTGCAGGCGAATGCTCTGGCGCGCCTCGGCCGGCAGATAGTCGGTGAGAGTGTGCTGCCAGCTTCCCGCCTCCGTCTTGAGCTGCTGGAACAAGGTGAGCCCCGCCGGGGTGAAGGAGACCAGGCTGATGCGCTTGTCCTGCACGCTGTTCTCGGTGAACAGGATGCCTTTCTCCACCAGACGATGGATCTCGCGGGAGATCCGTACCTTGTCCATGCCGCTCGCCTCCACCAGCTCCTTCTGGCTGATGGGGTAGTGGGGGCCGAGCACCATCATCAGGCGCCACTGGGGCACGGTGAGTTGGTACCGCTGCTGATAAAACTGTTCAAAGGTATCGCGCACCATCTCAGCGGCGTGAACCAGCTGATAAGGAGGGTAGTGCGCGAGCAGCTCAATGATCTTCGACATATGACATCCTGCTGTGGCGGCTGCATCGGGTGCAGTTTCTCTTGATACTTTGGCCTTGATGATACGTAACACAGGGGCATTTGTCTGACCAGTCACCAGAAAAATGTGCGTTTGCGCACGTGTTCTGTCATCGAATCGGCAATTGGGGTCTCAACTGGCCTGCTTGCCCGCACTCTTTCGCAGCCATATCAAGGCGTTGTGGGTCAGCCAGGCCTCGCGACTCTGCAAGGCGTAGAGCGCCGCCTCGTCACGGCTGCCGCCCTGCCAGCGGCGAGGCTCCTGCTTGGGCAAGCGGCGCTGGCCCAGCAAAGTGGCGGGCACATGGGGATTGACCTCCATTGCCGCCGCCAGATGAGGGCGCGCCGCCGCTTCCCCTTCGCAGACAAAGCTCATCAAGGCCTTGTTGTAGAGCAGCCAGCAGGAGGCTTCATCAAAGCGCACCAGCAGTTGTTGCAGGGCATCCCATTCCCCTTGCCAGGCATAGAGGGTGGAGAGGGGGTGGCGGCAAGCGGGCTCGTCGGCGCGGCAGAGGGCGAGCAGGGCCAGGTACTCATCCCGTGCCTGCCCAAGCTGCCCAAGTCGCAGCAGGCAATCGGCTCGACCGGCCCTGGCCGCGATCAGAGGGCGTGCCTCGGGGACCTGCCAGCCATGGCCCGCGTGGGCTTGCCAGAATGCCTCATCGAACAGGAGGTTGGCATCGGCAATGATGCGCTCGAACCAGCCAAGGCGAGGGAGGGGATTGCGGCTCTCTGCCGCCAGCTCGAACCACTGCTGCCACTGGCGAGTCTGCTCGTTGTCCAGGGACGGGCTCTCTTCAGGCTCGGCCTCGTAGTGATCCTGGCCGAGCAGGAGGTTGAGGGCCGTCTTCATCTGCTGGCGTTGACGTTTGCAAAAATCGAGGAAGGGGAGCTCGCTGGCCGCAGCCTGGTGCAGCATCATGGCCATGGGCTTGTCGCGAAACAGGCAGAGCTCGGCCACCAGGCTGAAGCGATGGCGGGTCGCCGGATCGTTCAGGTCGGTCGGCGCCGGCCAGCAGGCCACCCCCTGACTGAAGCCATAGCTCCATTGGCCCAGAGGATGGCGCTTGTCAAACACCTGCTCCGGGTTGTCGGTAGAGAGGCGACACTGGCTCGGCAGGGCCAGCTGCGCGTCGTCGGCCTGGGCTTCCAGCTCGGCGATCAGGTGATGCAGCGCCTCGGCACTCTTCTCGTCCAGCGCTGCATCATGAGGCAGCAGGCCGGCCAGCGGATCTTGCCAGTCGGGGGCTACGGGCCCCGCCAGACGGGCGCACAGGAAGCCGTGCAGGGCGGGGTAACTCATCTCCTGCTGGCTGTGGGTCTGGATCCATCTTAAATGCGAAAGGGGACTCCCTCCGACGTAGGTGGGAGGGGAATTTCGCCGGGGCGTCAGCCCCGCTGGTTTTGAATGTATTGCTTGATCACCTCTAACGGCGCACCGCCGCAAGAGCCCA